>NZ_JAFCVA010000004.1:0-271943 GCF_049896785.1 Psychrobacter sp. TWP2-1-2
TTTTCCAAGTATGACAGCCATGAGCCTTCATGGTACTTTGGAGTTGTTCCCATGTATTATCGGTGAGCACTGTTCTTGCCATAATTTAGAGAGCCCTGTTTGAAATAGTCTCTTTATTTTAAAGCCTTTATACTTACTTTTACAGATTAGGGACACGCCCTAGTAACAGGTCGGTAAGTTGATTGGCAAATTGATAATGATACTCTATTGGCTAGGCATCGATTAACTAGGCATCGATTAACTGGGCATCGATTAACTGGGCATCGATTGACCCATCAAAATAACTAGAAAAATGGCTAAACGTTTAAAATTAAGCCTTATTTTGGTGTCTTAGTCGTTTTACGGTTATGTGCCAACGTTATGCTCGGTTATTACATGACTTAATTTTTATATATTAATAGGTTTTAAGTATTTGAAATCCAGATAAATATTATCTGGATTTTTTGTGTTTGGCTCAAACGATATGTCTTATAATCCTGATTTAGTAGCGTATTAAGAAAAGATGAGTGATGAGTGGTAGGCTTTTGGCTATCAGTGACATGGGTTTTATTGCATTTAAAAAGTATAATGTAATCATTGATTAATTTTATACACAACTTGGCGTAGAGGCAGGTAGTACGCGTGTGCTATCCTCAAGCCTTTTAATTTTTTACATAGCCTGTTTTACGTGAGCGAATACTTCATATGCCTTTTTTAGACACGCTGAGACCAAATCACTCTTCAAAAAATGAAGGGATTTATCGATTTGACTATCCAGAAGTCTTCGTTTTAATACTTACGGTCATACTCCTCGCTGTACATTTTAATTTTAGACCTACTTCAATGGCACTGCTCGTTATTGTTTGTCTGCCAAGTTTAATGATTTTGATTTATAACTATCGCCGCCAAAAAAGCTTTTGGACGTCTAACATTGTTATCATTTTACTCTCGGTAGTTATTGGATCGATACAGTTTTGCACGGTTATTTCGCTTAGCTTAGCCTCGCTCATAGCACTCAGAATTATTATTAGTAGCCCTGAAAATCATTTAAAACTGATTGCCGTCTCTGTAATAACCGTCATTGTTTTCTATTATGTTAGCGTTACCCTAAGCAGTGCTGATATAGATTGCCATGAAGGCTGGACCACACCAATAATATTATTAGCCAGTATGATCGTCATACTGTATCAGTTTTGGCATGTGTACCAAGAGTATATTGGTTATGAAACTCGTGCTCATCAGGCCGTTGGGCGCTTAAGTACAATGGTTTCTGTCATTAATAAGTTGACGCGCTTCATACCTCCACAAGTTTGGGAACCTATCGTAAAATCTGATAGCCCAGTTACCGTTGCTAATAAGCGTGCTAAGCTGACGATTATGTTCTCAGATATCGTTGGCTTTACGGAGTTGTCAGATAGTTTGAGCGCTGACAATTTGGCTGATATCTTAAATACTTATATGCATTGTATGACATTGATAGCAAACAAGCATGGCGCCGTACTTGATAAATTTATTGGTGATGGCATGGTGTGTTTTTTCGGTGAGCCAAATAGTCGCGGTGCGCGCCAAGATGCTTTAGACTGTATCGCAATGGCAATAGATATGCGTCGCGAGATGCGAACTTTGAGGCAGAAATGGCGCTTGATGGGCTTTGAGGGGTTGTACATCCGTATAGGCATCAGCACAGGTTATTGCCATGTTGGTAATTTTGGTAGTAATAATCGTCTAAGTTATACTCTTATTGGTAAAGAGGCTAATCTAGCGGCAAGACTTGAATCGAGCGCTGGTAAAGATGAGATACTGGTCAGTGAGAGTACTTACGATTATATCTGTCATAATTATGATTGTCAGCATGCGGGTGCGTTCAAGTTAAAGGGTTTTGATAGCAAGGTAAATGCATGGCAAGTGCTGGATCCAGATACGTATAAAGGTCATTTATCAAAGTGGGTTGATCACACACTACCAGGTTTCAATTTGCATCTAAATTTTAAAGATATGAAGGATAATGATTATCAAGATATCAGAGCACGCTTAAATTTTGCGCTTGAACGTGTCGAGCAGGAGCAAGAAAAAGTGGCAACTGACATAGCGGCAGCAAGCAAACGTAATGACAATCAATGACAATCGTCATAAATAATCATCCAAAAATAATGTTTATACAATCAAGCGCAAAAAAGCCAGCTATTATTATGATAGCTGGCTTTTTTACCTAATAAAGTAAACTGTAATATTAGAACGTGTTCTAGCGTTTAGTGGTTTTCTTTTGCATGGTTGAGCGTATATTTAGGAATCTCAATGGTTAAGTCTTCATCATCGAGCATGACCTGACAAGATAGGCGTGAGTCAGGCTCTAATCCCCAAGCACGATCTAATAAATCGGCTTCAATATCATCCATTTCATCTAAACTATTAAAACCTTTACGGATGACCACATGGCATGTGGTGCAGGCTTTTGACATCTCACATGCATGTTCAATTTTAATGCCTTTTTCCAATAGCGCTTTACATAAGTTGCTGCCAGCTTCTAGCTCGACTTCGGCGCCTTCAGGGCAAATTTCATGATGCGGTAGTACGGTAATTTTTGGCATAAATCGTCTTTCCAGTGCTAATCAATTAAAAGAATAAAAATATAAGAAATGAGCTTAGTATGGTGACTAAGTCACATTTTAAATGTATCTGCTACCAATCTTGGGCATTCGTGCCTGCCATGCTGGCTTTGACGCTTTGATTCATAATACGGGCAGCAAAGGCATCACTGTGAGGCTTGAGCTTTGCTTGCTGTGCCTCGATAAGTGCCAAATCATCAGTACTGAGCGTTGTTTGCAACACTTGTATTTGCTCAGCCAATGAGTGCTGCTCCTCAGAAGACAATAAGGCTGCAAATTCTTTAAGGGCAGATTGTAGCGCTAATACTTCACGCTCCGCTTCTACTTTAGTTTCGATTAAAGAACGTGTATTTTTATCTTCTTCTGCATGCTTGAATCCTGCGACGAGCAATTGCTCTTTTTGCTCATCTGATAACCCATAAGAAGGCACAATCTCAATCTTACTTTCTGTCTTGGTTGTGGTTTCCTGGGCGCTGACGGTTAGCTGTCCATTCGCATCGATACTAAAGGTGACCTCAATACGAGCAAATCCAGCTTTCATCGGTGGGATGCCATATAGCTCAAAACGACCCAATGAACGGCAGTTATCTACTGTCTCGCGCTCGCCCTGTACCACATGAATCACCATGCCTGTTTGACCATCTTGATAGGTGGTAAACACTTGGCGTTTTTTGACAGGGATAGGCGTATTACGTGGAATCAGTACTTCAACTAAGCCGCCCATGGTCTCAAGACCAAGCGATAGCGGCGTTACGTCTAACAATAGTAGGTTGTTATTACTATCGCCATTGACCAATTGATGCGCCGTTTGGGCAGCACCCAAAGCCACGACTTCATCTGGATTTAGACGACAAAGTGGTTGCTTGGCAAAAAACTCTGTCACGACTTGTTGTATAGCAGGCATACGAGTAGAGCCACCGACCAAAATCACTTCGTCTAGATCAGCACTCGAAAGCTTGGCATCACGCAGGACTTGTTCGCATACGCTCAATGTACGGCGGCTAACTGGCTCTGCAATAGCCAGCAAATCTGTACGGCGAAGCACACCTTGATAAGATTGCTCATTCACAGTGATATCGATATCAACTTGTTCAGCATCCGTCAATGCTTGCTTATAAGCTTTGGCTTGTTGCGCCAGTATTGACTTGTCATGACGACTCACATCTTTAGGATCGATAGCTAATTGTTTGATAAGCCAATTGGTCATTAGACGATCGATGTCGTCACCACCTAATGCACTATTACCGCCAGTTGCCAATACTTCAAAGACGCCATCAGTCAGTTTTAAGATAGAAACGTCAAAAGTACCGCCACCCAGATCGTAAATTAAATAATAACTTTCTTTATCGCTGTTTTGCGTTGACTGGTCGAGACCATAGGCGACGGCAGCAGCAGTAGGCTCATTTAGCAGGCGTAACACATTGATACCAGCCGCTTGGGCTGCATCTTTGGTCGCTTGCCGCTGTGCTTCATCAAAATAAGCAGGGACAGTAATGACCGCACCCTCAATACTGTCTGCAGGCAATGCGCTCGCTGCCCGTTGCTCAAGCGCTGCTAAAATACGTGCTGATACTTCAACAGGCGATACTTTACCCTGAGCCGTCACAAATGCTGGCATGTCATCTTTGCTGCCGCTCAACTCATAAGGATGAGAGAATTTGATATCAGCTTGACTACGACCCATAAAACGCTTAGCCGAGACGATCGTATTTTTTGGATCATCCGCTAAGTGAGCTAATGCATCAGAGCCAACCAACGGCTTACCTATGCTTGGATAATAGACCACAGAAGGTAATAAGGTGTCGGTAGCTGCGCTTGCCTCTAAGACTTGCGCCTTGCCTGAGCGTACTACCGCGACCAATGAGCGCGTAGTACCAAGATCAATTCCTAGGCCAAAACGATGCTGGTGGGGTTGGGCGCTTTGATTGGGTTCGGCAATTTGCAATAAAGACATAAGATAACTCAAAGATAAAATGAAAGAGATAAAATTAATAAGTGAAATGGAACAAATATGATAAGCGCACTATTGTAGTTTAACTGCTTTGTATGCACGTGAAAACGAAGATACTTAGCGATTAAAAGTGCTTAAAATAAGGGATTATACGGCATCGCTGTGACTATTTTAACCATCGCTTATAATATAGTTTTCAAATAAGCGTCATAAGCTAATACCATTTATAAATAAATTTGGCATATAAAATAAATTAACAAGCTTATACGTCAGTTAGTTAGACGTATAAATCATCATCATCTGAATGCTCAGCAGTTGCTAACTCATCGATACCAGTAGTCACGTCAGCATTTAATTTGACTAAGAACTTTAGTTTTTGTGTCGCATCAATCGCCGTTTGCCAATCTTGGCTTTGGTAAGCATCATTAAAACGCTTAGACTGTTTTGCCAGTCGTTCGGTGATTTGAGGGTGTAGTTGTTGCAATGTCGCACGATCCTTACCCTCGATAGCGTCATCTAAATCCATGCGCATCTGCATCGCATCTTCTAAAAAGTCCAAGTCTGCAATGGAATGCTCTAGATTCTGTGCTTGATCTGCCATGTCTAGTAGATAGCTAGCACGACTATCAGGCGCACTTAGCGCTTGGTAGGCTTGGTTGATTAACGCTGAGGCCTGCTCAGACTGCTGTTGCGCTTGCGTAGTATTGGCTAGATTCTTGGTGACATTATCAGGATGATAACGTTTTTGTAGCAGACGTAGATGCTGATCGAGACTCTCTTGATTGACTTCAAACTGTACAGGCTGCTCAAATAGGGCAAAGAAGTTATCAAACTGGGCTTCTGCAGTAATGTCTGTCATATCATACGCCTTGCTTGTTATTTATTTTGAAAGTTTTCTTTAACTGAGAACATATTTATTATGGCTTAAATATAGAGTCAGGAAACTCTAAGCTCAAGGGTTTTTAACCTTTGAAGCATTAAACGGTAAAAGACTCGCCGCAACCACATTCGCCTTTTTGATTGGGATTGGTGAACTTAAAGCCTTCGTTAAGACCTTCTTTTTCGTAGTCCATCAACAAACCATCTAAATAGACCAAACTTTTAGGATCAATAAAGATGTTAACGCCGCGGCTTTCGTAACGCGTGTCATTTTCATCAGGGGTATCTACAAACTCTAAAACGTAAGCTAAGCCTGAGCAACCCGCGGTACGGATACCCACTCGAATACCTTCACCTTTGCCGCGATTGTCCAAAAAGTCTCGAACATGCTGAGCGGCGCGTTCTGTCATTTCAATCATGCCAACTCCCATTGACTATCAATGATAAATATCAATCAAAAAAATCTGTATAAACTGGCAATGAAAATAGCGCACTTGCCAAAAAATCTTAATAACGACCAGTTAAGAATCACTAGAAAATAAAAGGTGACAATTACATTAGCGTTATTGTCACCTTTTTAGCGTTAGTAGCTGTTCAATACATCGACTACTAAAGTACGGCCATTAAGACCGTGTACTTAGAAGTACAATACTTACGCTAATAGGTTTAGCTAGCCGCTTCTTCTGTCTCTACTGCTACGCTATTATGCTTACCTTTATAGTCGCTAATAGCGGCTTTAATGGCGTCTTCAGCAAGTACAGAGCAATGCACTTTTACTGGTGGTAAGGCCAACTCTTTCGCGATATCGTTGTTTTTGATTTCGCCCGCTTGATCCAAGCTTTTGCCTTTTAGCCACTCAGTCACGAGCGAGCTTGAGGCGATTGCTGAACCACAGCCATAAGTTTTAAAGCGTGCATCTTCAATGATGCCGTTATCATCAACTTGAATCTGTAGGCGCATTACATCGCCACAAGCTGGGGCACCAACCATACCAGTACCAACGTTTTTGGCATTTTTATCAAGATTGCCGACGTTGCGTGGATTTTCGTAAT
The DNA here is from genome assembly GCF_049896785.1 of Psychrobacter sp. TWP2-1-2. Taxonomy (NCBI): domain Bacteria; kingdom Pseudomonadati; phylum Pseudomonadota; class Gammaproteobacteria; order Moraxellales; family Moraxellaceae; genus Psychrobacter; species Psychrobacter sp. TWP2-1-2. The sequence continues at coordinate 6,468 of NZ_JAFCVA010000004.1, forward strand.
GATCAATAACTTGGTCACTATAGGCCATGGGGTTTTCTCCTAGTTAGATGATGAGTAGTCAATTACTGACTTTAAATGTCTAACTACTCATCGATAATTGGGGTCAAACATTTAGTTAATAGAAACGGTATTTATAAAAAAGGTATTTATAAAAACTGGATTTATAAGTGTCTGATCAATCGTTTAATGGTTCTGTTTGATAACTATGTCGTTGCTTTCGGTAATTTTAGTGCTCAGCCCATTCGACTGAATCTAAATCAACACCTTCTTGGTACATATCCCAAAGTGGTGATAAGGCACGTAATTTATCGACCGCTTCATGCATTTGTTTGATGACAGTATCGATGTCTGCTTCTGTGGTATAACGACCAAAGCTGAAACGAATTGAGCTGTGTGCTAATTCATCTGGGCGACCAATAGCGCGTAATACATATGATGGTTCAAGCGTCGCTGAGGTACAGGCTGAGCCTGATGATACGGCTAAGTCTTTGAGCGACATCATGAGAGACTCGCCCTCAACGAAGTTAAAGCTGATGTTTACGATGTTAGGTACGCTGTGCTCAAGATCACCATTTAGGTAAATTTCTTCGATATCTTGTAGACCGTCCCACAGTTTTTGGCGTAGTTTAGCTGCATGTGCATGGTCTTCTTCATAACGCTCATTGGCTAAAGCAAATGCTGCTCCAAGACCAACGATTTGATGCGTCGGTAATGTACCTGAACGCATACCGCGCTCATGACCACCGCCATGCTGCTCTGCTTTCAAGCGGATACGTGGCTTACGGCGAACAAATAATGCGCCAATACCTTTAGGACCGTAGGCTTTGTGACCTGAGAAGCTCATCAGATCGATCTTCGTGGTTTCAAGGTCAATCAATACTTTACCAACAGATTGTGCGCCATCGACGTGGAAGACCACACCTGCTTCACGAGTGATTTCACCAATGGCAGCGACATCAGTAATCGTACCAAGCTCATTATTTACCATCATGAGTGATACTAAGATAGTATCGTCACGTAATGCTTCTTTCACTTGCTCTGGTAAGATTAGCCCAGTGCTTGGCTGTGGCTCAAGATAAGTAATCTCAAAACCTTCTTGCTCAAGCTCACGGCACGTATCTAATACGGCTTTATGTTCGATCTTACTGGTAATGATGTGCTTACCACGAGATTGATAAAAGTGGGCGGCACCTTTAATCGCTAGGTTGTCTGATTCTGTTGCACCAGAGGTAAAGACGATTTCGCGTGGATCAGCATTAATGACTTCGGCCACTTGTTGACGCGCTGTTTCTACCGCTTCTTCTGCTTGCCAGCCATAGCCATGCGAGCGCGAGGCTGGATTACCAAAGATGCCATCTACTGTCAGATACTCGCTCATCTTAGCAGCTACTGATTTTGCAACTGGCGTGGTGGCGGCATAATCTAAGTATATAAGGTTGTTATGTTGGCTCATGCTGGGTTTGCCTCGCTGTTCGATAGGGTAATAGTGTTGATATCTTTTATGGAAATCTCTTTGGTAGAGCTGTGCTGACGCTCTGACACTGACTGCACATTTTCCATGTCTAATAATTGCGCTAATGTTATATTTTTCAAGTACTGTTCGATATGATTGGACAGTGCACACCATAAATCATGGGTTAAGCACATTGTACCACCTTGACAGTCGCCGCGTCCTTCGCACTGCATCGCATTAACCGACTCATCGACGGCAGATATGATGCTCATGACGTCTATTTCATGCAATGGTTTGGCTAGATGATAGCCACCTGCTGCACCTCGGATGCTAGTGACCAGACCACGTTTACGAAGTTTGGAAAACAATTGTTCAAGGTAGGAGATAGAAATCGATTGCCGCTTGGCGATATCAGATAAGGAGACTGCAGTGTCTTGTTGGCTGGTTTGTAATGCCAAATCCAGTAACGCAGTAACGGCATATCTGCCTCGAGTAGTCAAACGCATGTGTTATCTCCAAACTTTTAAGTCATTTTTATTTAACAACGACCTTAGCAAAATGATAGTGGTGACAGCTTGTAGCGCAATATGAAAGCTACTGATGAAATCACATAACCGCTAAGTTGTGTCTTATCGTTATTAAACAGCAGATGATGAACCCGATGTGTGCAACGATTAAGCCAATTATACTTAATCCTGAGTAATTTAGTCAAGATTAAAGTGTGGTTGAATGGTTAATCGAGCTTATCACTATGATTGATAAAAACAATGGTATTAAAAGGAGGGACTATAAGATTGAGAACATTGATTCCTAGCATTTTTGAAATACTAAAATTTTGAAATACTAAAATACAGTCTTGAGGTTTGAGTTCTAAGTTTTTTCTTTAACGACTATCAATTATATTAGGGCGTGCTGAATGTTCAATACGCCCCAGTCATCTAAGCGCTTAGTATATTAAGCGCTTAATATGCCTTAATCGGCATCAAACGCGTTTGGTAAAGTAAGTAGCTTGTTATTGGTAAGCTGTCATTGGTAAGTCGTCGTTGGCGACATTAATTCATCAATAGCGCGATAATGGCTGCGATCATAATGACGAGAGCAGCCACGGTGACGATTATCAGGGTTTTCTGTTTGCTCTGTAACTCTTTAACCGTGATTTCAAGCTCACGGTTTTTAATAGTCAAGGTGTTTATTTGGGTTTGTTGCTCTTTGATGCGTAATTTATAGCTGTCCTTTTTGTCAGCCATTTCAGCTTTAGTAGGCTTGGTCTTACCTTTGCCACCTTTTATCTTTTTAATAAGACCTTGAATTAAGCTGCCAAGACCGAGCTGCATAATAAACTGCTTGACCAACTGTACTTGAACAGACTCACCGCGCATTTGTAGTTTTTCGGTGGTTTCGCTGTCATGAGTGGTGATCGCATTGATCACTTGGATGCTATAAGCATTAATGATGACGTCAGGTTCGCTGCGGTCAATAGGTAACTCTGCGTCTAATAATACGCCTTTGGTGCTAAAAGTGGCAAACACTTCAACATGCGGTAGATACAAGCGTAGCGCCACGACAGTACCTTGCTTGGCAAGTGGGTAAGCGGCCTTACGTAGTTCGGGATCTAAACGTAACAATAGTGTCAGCGCCGACTCGATGAACACCAGAATGATATTAAGAAAAGAGTGAGACAACGTAGAACGCTTCATGTAAATAATCCGTTTTATATTTGGCAAATTAGAGGCAAAAGACAAACAAGAGTCAAAATTGACCCAAAAGGTGCAGTGATATTTTGCTTATAGTAACGCCTTTATAATAAAAAGTAACGCTAGTTTCTGTCACTTGGAAAATTATTACTTTACAATTTGGTAATCAACAAGGACACAGACATTTATGACTGGCGATGCCTCAGTACGAGATAACATCTCTTTGAACGATAAGGCAGTATAGAAGTTGACTCGCTAAGTCGAAGTTAGGAAAAGCCGAGGTCACTAGCGGTTATGACCATAGCAGAGGCTTTGCGTAACATTGAGTGTCAAATACGTAGTACAGTAGGCAAAAATATGTAAAATCGCTTGCGCTCCTTATGCTGCCTTGATATAAAGACGATAACAAAGCGAAACCTGTTAATACGCCAGTCAGGCAGTTTTTATTGCTTAAATGCTATGAGAGCGTTACAATGCTTGGCGTGAGCGTTTATTATCCCCCTTAAACTTGAAGGAAATTTTATGAATAAGTCAGAATTAATTGATAGCATCGCAGACAAAAGTGGCCTAAACAAAACCCAAGCTGGCGATGCATTGAATGCTGTTATGGAAAGTGTTGGTGAAGCGCTAGAAGCTGGCGATAGCATCTCATTGGTTGGTTTTGGTACTTTCAGCGTAAAAGACCGTAAAGCACGTACTGGCCGTAACCCTAAGACGGGCGAAGAGCTTAGCATTCCAGCAAGTAAAGTACCAAGCTTTAAAGCGGGTAAAAACTTAAAAGAGCGTTTAAACTAAACCGTTTTATTAAAAACGGATGCTGTATAACGACGTGATATACGAATGAACACAGCATTTACTTAGTAAAGCACTATATAGTTTATAACATGGCTGAAAAGTCATAATATGAATCATTAGAAAGCACCTAAATATTAGGTGCTTTTTTTATCGCTATAGTTTGTATCATACCACGTGAATATTTTGAGTCTGCATCAAAAATCACGTATCATAGGGCGCGCGATAGATGCGTTGTTTAAATAAGGCTGTTTTACTCAGTTTTGTTGTTCTATATCAAATTCACACGTTCTTATTCTTACCATTGCCTGCTTAGATAGCATTGATATTAATAGTAATATTACAATGGTTTTTCATCAATATAGGTTTATAAAGCAGAGATAACTATGGATAAATTGCGCGATTTCTTAAAAAGCTGGCCAGGTCGCATTTTATTGATTTTATGCCTATCGCCGCTCGCTCTATTGGGTGTCGAAAGCTATTTTGGAGGTGGGGTCGATCCCAACCAAGTCGCTCAGGTGGGTGAAGCAAGCGTAGGGTTGTCCGAGTATCAGACTGCCGTAAATAACCGTCGTACTGAAATACTAGAACAAGTTGATGATGCCAGTCTATTAAATGAAGATGTATTGCACGAGCAGGTGCTCAAAGGTCTCATTGATCGTACGCTATTGGAGCAGCAAGCGGGCAAGCTTGGTATGACAGTCTCTGATGACACGATTAATCGTTTATTGCGTGAAGAAGAAATTTTTAAGGACGCAGAAGGCAATTTTTCTAACGACCAATTTTCAAACTTCTTGCGCCAGCGCGGCATGACTAAAGATCAGCTATTTGCTGAGTTTCGTAACCAGTTAAGCCTCGACCAGCTCAATGCAAGTATTGTTGGCACGGCAGTATATCCAATGCAAGCGGTCAGTCAATTGATTGACTTACAACTTGAGTCGCGCAATATCTGGCTGCATCGATTTAATTGGCAAGACTATGTAGATCAGGTCAAGTTAAGCAAAGGCGATATACAAGCCTATTATGATGCCAATAAAGACACACTAAAAAGTGCGGCGATGGTAGATTTGGCATATTTGCAATTAAGTCCTAAAACCATTCAAGTGAATGAAGTTACGGAAGAAGATTTGCAGCAGCAATATGAAGCTTATAAGCAAGGGCTAGCGGTCGTCGATGAACGTAAAATCAGTCAAATCCTATTAACGGGTAAAGATGCGAAGACCAGAGCGGCCAAAATCAAAGCTCGCTTGGATAAAGGTGAGTCTTTTGCCGCATTGGCTAAAACTGAATCAGATGATCCATCAGGAGCAACAGGTGGCGATATTGGTACCTTTAATCCCTCTGTATTTGGTAATGATGCTGCAGCGGTTGAGCAAGCTTTAGAGGGCTTAAGCGTGGGTGATGTAACAGCACCTATTAAGACTAGCTTTGGCTATCAGATATTTACTGTAACCGAAGATAACGGTAGTAAAATCCCAAGCCTAGAAAGCATGCGTGCAGAGCTGACAGCAAAAGCCAAAGAATATAAGCGTCAAGAAATCTATGCAGATAAAGTGACAGCGATTAATGACTTGGCAGCAGATGGCTTTAGTATCGAAGACATCGCTCAGCAAGAGAACGTAACGCTAAAACGTATCAAGGATTATCGTAAAGAAAACAACAAGTCGGAGCTATCACAACCAGCAGTGATTAAGCAGGCTTTTGATGAGTTTACCATTCAAGATCAGGCAGTAACCGCAGGTATCGAAGTCGGTAACGGTACGGTATGGGTGCAGCCAAGCAACTATCGTCCTACGAAAACGCTTAGCTTAGCTGCTGCTACGCCAAAAATTACTCAGATATTACGTCAAGAAAAGGCAACGGCATTGGCGCTAAAAGAGGCGAAGAAACTAGCCGCTGGTATTAAAACGCCTGCTGATATCAATAAACAGCCAGTACGTTTTCAATCATTAGGTGAAGTGAATCGCCAAACCACTCTATTGACAGAGAAAGAACGCGGATTAGCCTTTAGTCAGCAAGCAGCTAATAATGGCGTCGTTGCCATTGCCAGTGAGACTGAGATGGGTGCGACTTTGTTGGTCGGTGATCGTATTAAAACAGAGGAGCAGTCGCCATTATCTGATGTGCAAAGAGCACAAACAGCTGCAATCATTCGTGATAACTTGGGGCAAGATCAGCTACAAGATTACTTGGATTATCTCCGCTTGGTATATAAAGTTGAAATTAATGACGCCAATATAGCAAACGCGCAAGGGCGTTAGAAGTAAAGCTATTAAGGAAAATTTGAGATACTTACTTAGTCATTCGTCCTAAATAATCTTCTCAAATTTTAAGCATAAAAAAGCCACTGTCTACAGTGGCTTTTTTAATGAGTATTACTTTTATCATAAAGATTTAGCATTAATGGCGATACGAAATTCAATACTGCTATCAATGCTACTATTCAAAGTGATACGGAACAATTTAATGGCGGAAATGACGTATACCAGTGAATACCATCGCGATGCCATGCTCATTTGCCGCAGCAATGGTTTCATCATCACGCATAGACCCACCTGGCTGGATAATAGCAGTAATACCGACTTGGGCAGCGTTATCGATGCCATCACGGAAAGGGAAGAAGGCATCTGATGCCATAACAGCACCTTCAGTAGCCAATCCAGCGTGCTCAGCTTTGATAGCAGCGATACGCGCTGAGTTGACACGGCTCATTTGACCTGCACCAACACCGATAGTACGCTGACCTTTGGCATAAACAATTGCATTAGATTTGACGTATTTTGCTACATTCCAGCTGAATAATAGATCGGCGATTTGCGCTTCCGTTGGTTGTACATCAGTGACAATCTTTAAGTCATTGGCTGTAATCAAACCAAGATCTTGCTCTTGTACTAGCAGGCCACCGTTGACGCGCTTGTAGTCAAGCTGACTATCGCGTTGATCTGGCGCTGGCAGTTCGCCGCACACCAATACACGGACATTTTTCTTAGCAGCTGTCGCTTCAAGCACACCATCTTCGATGCTTGGTGCAATAATAACTTCTACAAACTGATTGTCGATAATGGCTTTAGCAGCTGCTAACGTCAATGGGCGGTTAAAAGCAATGATGCCGCCAAAAGAAGACTCAGGATCAGTACTGAAGGCAGTGTTATACGCGGTTACTTGATCGTTATCCACAGCGACACCGCAAGGGTTGGCATGCTTAACGATAACGCAAGCAGGCGTACTAAAGGCTTTTACACACTCAAGGGCTGCATCAGTGTCAGCGATGTTGTTATAAGACAGCGCCTTACCTTGCAGTTGCTTAGCAGTCGCTATAGAGGCCTGTTGGCTTTTTAGCGGATGGTTTTCCGTATAAAAAGCGGCGTTTTGATGTGGGTTTTCGCCGTATCGTAGATCCTGTGCTTTTTCGAGCTGCACATTAAAGGTACGTGAGAAATTCTCAGGTTGCTGGCTTTCATTGACACGGCTACCTAAGAAATTGGCAATCATTCCGTCGTACTGTGCAGTATGCTCAAAAGCCTTAACCGCTAAGTCATAGCGCAAAGCAGGTGTCAGCTCGGTGCCATCACCTAAAGCGGCAAGTATGCGCTCATAATCTGCTGGATCAGTCACGATACCCACATGAGCGTGGTTTTTCGCCGCAGAACGCACCATCGTAGGACCACCGATGTCGATGTTTTCGATAGCATCGTTCATGGTGACATCCGCACGAGCAATGGTTTCAGCAAACGGATATAAATTCACGACAACCAAATCAATACGCTCAATCGCGTGCTCACTCATGACGGCATCGTCTGTACCACGGCGTCCTAAGATGCCACCATGAATTTTAGGATGTAGCGTTTTGACACGGCCATCCATCATTTCAGGAAAACCCGTGTAATCGGATACTTCGGTCACAGCGACATTGTTTTCTGTGAGTAAACGATAAGTACCGCCAGTAGACAGTAAGCCAAAGCCTGACTTAATAAGGCCTTGTGCAAATTCAACGATATTGGATTTATCAGAGACTGACAATAGAGCAAGTGGGGTTGTACTCATAAGAAAATTTCCATAAAAAAAGCCTGACGTAAACGTCTGGCAAGGTGACAATGACAATTGTTGCAGACAATATCATGGTGGATAGCGTCAATAACGTTAAATTGCCATACATAATGATTGGTAATAAAGATAGAGAAATGCATATAGCAGATGCTACATTAAGTCATAAGTTTTGAGTTTTTTGCGTAAAGTGCCACGATTCAGACCTAAGATTTGTGCACACTTGGTTTGATTGCCTCGAGTTTTTTCAAGGACAACCGATAATAGTGGCTCTTCAATTTGTTTTAAAATAAGCTCATACAAGTCGGTCGGCATCTCATCACCTAGCATCGCAAAGTACTGTCGTACCACACGCTCCACATGTACGCGCAGTGGTTCATGACGCTGGCTCGCATCGCTGTCTAATGAGGAGTCAACATGACGAGTTGAATGATGGTTAGCTGTACTATAATCGGCAGGATGCTCAGAGCTTGTGGCAAAATGATTGGCATTATGCTGTGCATGAGGTGCCATAAGATAATGTCCTTGGGATTGGAAAGAGTCAAACCATAAGATATCAGGGTATTATATCAAATTAATATCGTTTAGCGCTGACAGATTAACCTTATATTGGCAGCAGTATGACTAGGGTATATGCTTACTATTATAACATTGCCACAAAATATAACTGGCTGGGTCGCACTTGCATCACTACTGAACTTGCGATCTGCCTACGTTTTTCTGAGGGCTGAAGTTTTAAGAGACGAGGTTGTTTATAGATAGACAGTATTTTGTTGGTAATTATCCATTCAATACAGAGGACTTATAGTCACTTCTCGAATTTGTCTATTAGCAACAGGGATGGTAAATAATATGTTTCGACTACTGTCAGCCGCTAATTGGCTTTGTTTGCTTAAGAGATAATCAGCTGGCGTGGCGATGAATTCTCCAATCATATCATTTGCACCGTATACGCTGACTTTAATATTCGGATACAGCTGTGCTTTGGCACTTTGATTGTTTAATGTGGCACTGACATCGCTGGACTTTCCATCCATCTTAATCTTACTCGATTTATGATTAAGGTTGGTAATCGTAAATGCTGTTAGATCGGCACTAGGTAAACTACAGGCAGCGACTGCACATACTGATTGTAAGCGCTCTGCATGCACTGGGTTTTTCATCAAGGTTTCTAGATTGAAAATGACGTATTGAGCAAAAAGTAGCAGTGCTAATACTAAGCATCCTAGTGTCCATAGTAAGGATGCGATAGAACGTCTCTGCGGCGTAGGTGTAAACTTTGCTTGTGCTTTTCTCACACGCTCTTCGGCGGTTGGTGCTTCATCTTTCAGTGGTACACCCATATCGAGCAACAGTTGTGATAAATCGGTATCGTCTTGTCGAACCTCTTCGCTTTTATTTTGTTCTTTTAGGAGTTTTTCGAGCCAAGAATTATCCGCAGTATCATCCACATTGGCATGAATATCATTAGCGGCTGCTGAACTGAGCGCCATTTGTGCCGATGAGGAATTTTCTGTTGTAGCATCAGATGATACTTTCGCTGATGACCCGTTGTTTTTATCTGTTTTTTTAGAGAGGTTACTTGTTGGTTGGTTGTCTGCTGTAGAAGTATAACTGCTATTGTTCATATTGCTTGCTTGAGTCAGCCAAGCATCCATACTATCTAGAGAATCATACTCTAAAACACTTTCTTCTGGTTCATCGCTATCCATATCATCATAGATTAAGCCGTCATGAATCAAATCGTCCCCAATTAAAGTATCAGATGAAATATTTTTTAAATGTGGAGGAGTGAGTGGTGACTTAGCAGCGCCTGCTGCATGTTGATTTTTATTATGATTGTCAGCGGTTTGTGCAGAATGTCCGTTTGAATCGGCTAGCGTATTGGTGTCAGTCGTTGTATTTTTTTGAATAGCGGAAGTACTGACAGCATCGGCAGTGAGGATAAGATGTTTATTGACCAAAAAACTCTGTTGGCATTGATCACAGCTAACAGTGGCCTTTACTTTATTCAACTGTGTTTGCTGTATTTTAAAGCAAGCTTGGCAATGAGGGCACTGAGTTTTTATGGGCGTGGTCATAGGGTCGAATCCAAAAAATTATGGTTATCAATACCGCTTAGCCACTCGCTAATAGTTGCCTATAGTGCTAATACTGCCGTTTGTATCAGCTTTAAATATTAGCTTTAAATGTCCATAAATCATGAATAAGGACAGAGTGGCGTCAAATGCATGACATTTGACTGCCCTCTATCGTAACAGATGTAATTAAATGTTGCTAGCCTGTAAATGTACCAGATAAACGCTGCCAATGTTGGTCTTCTTGCGCTGTAAAAGCATGCTTTGCATCAAGCGCAAAATAAGGTTGATAAGCCGCTGTTACCTGTTCGGTTTGTGACTCTATTAGACCAGCCAATACAATGCGACCTTTTGGTGCGATTAAAGTGGCGAAGTAAGGCGCTAAGCCAATAAGCGGCTTGGCTAGAATGTTTGCAACGATTACGTCTACAGGTAATACATCGTTTTGTGCGCAGTAGTCAGTGAAGTCTTCTGGCAAAAACGCTTGCAGGCGATCCCCAACGTGATTGCGTGCGGCATTTTGATTGGTTGCCAGCACTGCCTGTGGGTCGATATCGACGGCATACACGTGGCGTGCACCTAATAACAAAGCAGCAATGCCTAAAATACCTGAACCGCAACCATAATCAATCACCACTTTGTCTTTTAGATCTTGTTCTGTTAACCAGTCAAGACATAAGCGGGTAGTGGCATGATAGCCTGTACCAAAGGCTAGGCCAGGGTCCATAATAATGTTAGTCGCCTCAGGATTGGGCGGCGTCAGCCAGTTGGGTACAATCCATAAATTATTGGCACATTCGATAGGATGGTAATTGCTCATCCATTCGCGCTCCCAGTCTTTATCATCTACAGCCGTGAGCCAGATACGAGTGGCTTGCACTTGTGCTGCGATTTCATGACTGAGCTGCTCGACTGCCTGACGACTGCCAGCATCGGTGGTCGCATCAAATAGCCCTGTCAAGATAACTTCATCCCATAGCGGTGATTCACCAGGTAATGGCTCAAATAAAGGCTGGTCACCTGCGTCGTCTAAGGCAATGGATAATGCACCTGCTTCTAGGAGCAGTGCCTCAGCCAAATCGACGTTTGCTTTTTCACATTGTAAATGTAGTTGTTGCCATGCCATAACGATAACCTTAATTAAAAATAAATGTCTATTTTGGATAAATGATACGTGTGCAGAATATAAAAAGTGAATAGAGACCAAGTAATAAACTTGGTCTCTATTCACTTCGGTATGTCTTGATATTAGCGTAAGGCTTGCTTCGCTTCACTGATGACGCGAGCGTTGCCTTGGGCTTGTCCTGATTGCAAAATAATTTGCCACAGCGCACGGCGACGACTGGTATCTTGAGAAACACTCAGACCACGGCGTGCCATGGCTTCTGCCTTGCGCGGCTGGTTCTTTTTTAATGCCACTTGTGCCAAATAGAAATACACCGCAGAAGATTTAGGTGCTAGGCGCTGAGCACGGGTAAAGCTGTTTTCAGCATTGGTCAGTTTGCCAGCTTTTAGTTGACTGATACCTGCTTGCATCAAATTGCGAAATGCTGGCAAGTTACTATTATTAGTGGTAGCTTGCTGTGTCCGTTGCTGCGAGTTTTTTCTTGCCTGTTCTAGCAATTCGTTGTGTGACGGTGCTGACGGCTCAGAGATGATGTAGTCATCACGTGAAGGGATGATAATAACTGGATCAGGTTGGGTCAACACAGGATTAGATGGTGTAAATACAGGCGTCTCTTGAGTCAACGGATTGGTTGCTTCGGCTGGCTCATAGGGAGTATAAGGCTCAATGGGGTAATCATCCTCGTCCTCTGTTCTGACAATGGGCGCTTGCGTCACAGTCGCTATGGGGGCTTTAGCTGTTTGCGATGATGGCAGCGTTTGAGTCGGTACCGTTTTTATTGCGGTAGATGCAGTCGGCGCAGTCTGGCAAGCGCTCAAACTCAACATGCCAGCTAGAGCACTGACTGCCAGCATCTTATTGGCTGGCTTGACTTTGATAGACCGCGTTATGACGGCTGACCTAGCTGACACAGTTTGCTTGAGAGATAACATTAAGTTGAGACCTTTTTTAAGTTTCACAAATAACTTTAGAACCATTCAACGGCACGATCATACCAAGTATCGGCACGACTTTCTGCATCATTACCATTTGACCCATCACTGTTTTCTTGGTTGTCGCTATCAACAGCTTCGCCATTTGGAATCTCTAAACCTTCACTACGGCGCTGCTGGTTTTGTTCACGAGCACGATCTTGCTGATATAAGCCGACAGCGCAACTGCTGGCTTCTTCTGGTAAATATGCCGACAGGACAGGCAGATACCGTGCATCTGCACAGCGCTCATTAGACAGCTTGCCTGAGTTGTTTTCAAGCCACAACCATTCAATACCTTCAGGCTCTGGTAGTGCCACAGGCGTCAGCATCAAGCGATTCATATAGTCAACCCAAACTGGCAATGCGCCAGTACCGCCGCTTAAACCAATTGGCTTGTTATCATCACGGCCAACCCAAACCACACTGACATAGTTACCACTGTAACCTGCAAACCAAGCATCGCGGTAATCATTTGTGGTACCTGTTTTGCCAGCAAGATTTAGATTGCTACCAAGTGATTGCACGCGTTTGGCAGTACCGTTTTTGACCACATCTTGTAAAGCATAGTTAATTAAGAAATTGGTTTCAGGCGGAATACTACGCTGAGTGTTGAGTCCAGTACGTTGTAAAATACGACCACGGTCATCAATGACGGTGCGAATACTATGAATAGGCGTACGGAAGCCGCCAGTTGCAAAGACTTGATAGACACCAAGCATGTCCATTGGGCTAAGATTAACAGAACCTAACAATGCTGACGGGTAGGGTGGTATTTTTTCTTTAATACCCATGCGCTGTAACTGCTTGGCAAAGGTATCGACCCCAAACTCCATACCTAAGCGTACCGCTGCTTGGTTATAAGACTTTGATAAAGCGGTGGTAAATGGCACATAACCATGGTCACGATTGTCATAGTTCTTGGGGTTCCATTTAGTACCATCGCTTAGATTCACGGTAATCGGTGAGTCATCGACTGAGCTTGCAAGATTATAGCGTCCACTTTCAAGTGCTGTCATATAAATAATAGGCTTCAATAACGAACCCACTTGGCGCTTGGCATCGACCGCACGGTTAAAGCCGGTAAATTCACTGCCACTGCCCACCACAGAGACCAGCTCACCAGTCTCAGGATTGGCACTCACTAGAGCACCTTGCAAGTCTTTGGTTTTGCTACTATTACGACGCAGCTCACCCAATTTTCTATCAACTGCTTTGTCTGCGGCTAATTGTGCAATAGGGTCCAAAGTACTGATAATGATAAGACCTTCATTTTTGAGGTCATCAGAATAGTACACGGTATTCAGCTCGCGCTTGACGATATCCAAAAAGTCAGGGAATTGACTTTTGCCTTCGACAGGTTTGTCCACGACACCAAGTGGCTGCTTTAGCGCTTTCTCATAGTCTTCTTGACTGAGTGAGCCAACGGCCAGCATGTTGCCCAGCACGACGTCACGGCGTGCTTTTGAATCGTTTGGATGGCGACGTGGGTTGTAGATACTCGGGCCTTTTGCCATACCGACTAGCAGGGCTTGCTGATCCAAGCGCAGCTCATTCAGTGGTTTATCAAAGTAAAACTGTGATGCCAAGCCAAAACCATTAATAGAGCGGTTGCCGTTTTGACCCAAATAAATCTCATTGAGGTACGTTTGTAGAATTTCATCTTTGCTATAATGTAGCTCGAGCAATACTGCCATTAACGCTTCGTTGGCTTTGCGCTTCAGCGTACGGTCTGAATTGAGATAGAAGTTTTTAATCAGTTGCTGAGTGATGGTCGAGCCGCCTTGTCTAGAGCCACCAGAGAAGTTGTTCAGTACGGCACGTGCAATGCCTCGTATAGAGACGCCTTTGTGCTCATAAAACGCACGGTCTTCCGTGGCTATTAACGCATCAATGAGTGGTTGTGGCACTTCATCTAACGAGACGACCAAACGATCTTCATTACTGTCAGGATAAATACCACCGATACTCACCGGCTCTAAGCGAATGATGCCGCTTTTGGCAGGCAAAGTGCTTTGTACGGACTCAATCTTGTTACCAGTAATAGTCATTTTTATGACTTGCTCTTTATCCACATCGTTGGCGCTATAAGTAAAACCGCGAGTATGAATAAAGTAGGTATTACCTGATCTATGATAGGTTCCCGTGCGATCATAAGCTTTGTTGCTTTGATAGTTCAGCAACTCCAGCCATGTCTTCATCGTATCTTTGTCGACACTCGCGCCTTGATACAATTCAAGCGGCTGCGAATACACTTTAGCAGGGATATCCCAGCGCTTACCCTCAAACTTATGAGTAATGGTGCGATCAAGTTTGATTAAATATAGCGCCAAGAGCACCATGCCAGCAATAATGACAATTAAGATAAGACTACTAAATACCAACCCACGCTGCTGTGAAGGGAGCGTGTGGTTAACAGATTTAGAGGACTGTGTTAACTTGGTATTTGGTAACTTGGAATTGGATGTTTGCACTGATGTCGCACCATTTTGGTATAAAAAACTGCCTCATAATGACGCAAATTGACAAATTTTTCAATCTATCATCGTCAACGCAGGCATTCATTGATTTTAAGCTGTGCGTGGTTATGCTCTTCACAGCACTTGCTTATAGTATAATCTCTGTTAAAACACGGTCATTGCTAACAAAGCATTAAAAGCTTTAGAGTGGCAGTATCATTGTTATATAAGTGTCATATTAGCTTCATGTAACCATGTAACCATGTAACCATGTAACCATGTCACATAGCCATGCACGATAGCAGTTTAGAGACGCACCAACGATGTGTTTTTTATGAATTAACCGCTACTGTTATTGTTTTGTTTTTTGTGAGCCGTGCTGAGAGTTATTTAAAATAGCTGTTTTAGATAGGTCTTCTGCATAGGCGTTGAGTCTCGTTAATGATAGTAAGTTTACTTAAAGCGAATAAGGTTCGAGCAAACCTGTCTAAAGGAAGTAAGCGCGATTATGTCCAATGTCCCATCATCAATGGCATCGACCACCAGCCAGCATTATGAAGATAACTCTATCATCGAAGGTTTAGTACTGCCACTCGCAGGTCACTGTTTCCATTGCGGTGATCCTGTACCGCAGCCGCCGTTCCATGCCAAGATATTGGGTAAGCCGCGTGAGATGTGCTGTATGGGCTGTCAGTTAGCCTCTCAAAGCATCGTAGAGGCAGGGCTTGAGCAGTATTATCTGGACCGCTCAGAGATTAATCGTACGGCAAGTCTACCGACGCAGTTGACTCGCCTTGAGGCGTATGACCATGACGAGATCAAATCACAATTCGTCTATGCTCAAGACGGACTGTCGGTTGCAGAGCTGTCCGTCAATAACCTACGCTGCGCGGCATGTACTTGGCTAATTGAGTCGCGTCTCGATGAGTTAGATGGCATCAGTAAATGTCAGGTGAATTTGACCAATCAGCGTATGCGAGTGATATGGAACGAGGATAAGCTGCCTATCAGCCGTATTCTAGCGGTGATTAATGAAATAGGCTATGAAGCCAAGCCTTATCGTCAAGATACGCATGAGGCGATGCTGGCGCGTCATAACAACCAAATGCTCATAAGATTGGGCATTGCCGCGTTGGGCTCGATGCAAGCGATGATGTATGCCGTTGCCATCTATTTTGGTGAATACAGCGATATGCTAATATTTCAGCGTGATTTTTTGCGCTGGGTATCTTTATTTGTCAGTACGCCCGTTTTCTTCTATGCGGGTATCCCGTTCTTTACCTCAGCGTGGTCGGCAATTCGTGCCCGTCAAGTTAATATGGATGTACCCGTCAGTATCGCGCTGATTGTGACTTTTTTCGCGAGCCTATATGCGACCATCACTGGGCAAGGGGAAACCTATTACGATTCGGTCAGTATGTTTATTTTCTTTTTACTGGCAGGGCGTTACATTGAACATAATGCCCGCCTAAAAGCCGCCACCATGGCCAATGACTTGGTCGTGGTTGAGCCAGTACTGGTACAAAAAATTGCGGAAGATAAAGAAGCCGCCGAGCTTATATTACAGCAGTTAAAGAAAAATGAGATCGAGAAAACAGCTGAAAATGAAGACGTGAGTAATCAAGTCAGTAATTTGGATACAAATGAGGCAAGCCCATCAGCCAATCCAACGCCTAATTTTATGCAAAGCATGGATGCCAATGTTCATCAGCTCACATCAAAAATTGCACAAGACTGGCAACGCACGCGTACTCAAAAATCAGCCATATCAACAACAGCAGGTGAGGCAAAAGAAAAACAAATGGTCACCGCCCATAGTTTGCAAGTGGGTGATATCATTTTAGTTGAGGCTGGCTCTGAAATCATCAGCGATGGTATTTTGCTGAGTCAGACTGCTACCGTGTCGCAAAGCCTATTGACGGGTGAGGGCGACTTGATTATCAAGAGCCAAGGTGACTATATCGTTGGCGGTGCACAAAATGACAGCCAACCGTTTGAGATGCTGGTCACAGCATTGCCAGCAGACAGTCAAATGGGCTTGATTGATCGGCTGATGAACCGTGCCATGAGTGAAAAGCCCAAACTGGCACAGCAAGCCGATAAGCTGGCACGATGGTTTGTTGCGCGTATTTTAGTATTGTCTGTCTTGGTATTCATTGGCTGGTATATCGTTGACCCAAGCCAAGCGATTTGGGCTACGGTCGCGGTATTGGTCGCGACTTGCCCTTGTGCACTGTCTTTAGCGACGCCAATTGCGCTGACGGTCGCGACCAATCGACTGGCAAGCTATGGCTTTTTGACGACGCGTGGACATACGCTACAAACGCTCGCTGAAATCACTCATGTCGCCTTTGATAAAACAGGTACTCTCACTTATGGTAAGCCAAATTTATTAAATATTGAGCTGCTTAAAGACAATGATATTGCAACGGCTACAGACGAGCAAAAAGATAGGCTATTAGCAATCGCCGCCGCCTTAGAAGTAGGGAGCCGTCATCCGATTGCTCATGCACTATTGACTGCTGCCTACCAGTTGCACTTGCCATCGACGCAGGCCTTACAGCATTATCCAGCAGGCGGTGTCGAGGCAATGATTGATGGCGTATTATATCGAATTGGTCATGTGGATTTTGCGTTAAACGATGCTGATAATGATATGGTCATTGATTTAGTATCACAGCGCGCCAGCTCAGCGGTGGTTTTATCTTGTCAACAAAATGACTCGGTCACTTGGCAAGCGCTGGCATGCTTCTATTTCAATGATAAGGTGCGTGATAGTGCCAAAGCCATGCTCGATACGCTTAAAGAGTTGGGTATTGAAACAGTTATGTTGACTGGTGACCCAAGCCCGCAAGCGCTGGTATTGGCTGAAAGTTTAGGAATGCATTCTGCTTACAATGGTCTATCGCCAACAGACAAGGTTACTCACATTCAAAAACTACAGGCGGAAGGTGGCGTAGTGTTGATGGTGGGAGATGGTATCAACGATGCGCCAGTGCTAGCAGCAGCAGATGTCTCGACTTCTATTGCGGGGGCGGCAGATTTGGCACAAGTATCGAGTGACAGTATTATCTTAAATGGTCAAATCGACGCTATAACTGCTGCCAAACGTATCTCTGATAAAGCGGAACGTATTATCAAACAAAACTTCCGCTGGGCACTGATTTATAATGGCAGTGTGCTAATACCAGCGGCGTTAGGCTATGTGCCACCTTGGTTAGCTGCTATTGGTATGTCATTAAGCTCATTGTTTGTGGTCTTAAATGCGCTGCGCTTAAAACGCGCTTGATACCCATTCAAAAAAACGATTAGCTGCGTCAAACTTAATTAGCCTACTAATGTAGTACTGAGACTCATCTTCCTTGCTGCTCACATTTTTCCAGATAGTATGTCTATCATAAATATTTAACTTTACCCATAAAAAAACCGCCTTAGCTATTCATATAGTTAAAGGCGGTTTTTTTACCAAACTACAAGTAGATTTAGAGAGCAGTTAGTCTTGTAGGTAGCTAAGCAAACGCATAAATTCAATGTACATCCATACGAGCGTGGCAAGAATACCAATACTAAATAACCATTCGTAATCTTCTGATACGCCCATTGCCACACCGCGATCGATATTATCAAAGTCTAGTAAAAGCGTAAAAGAGGCGATGATAATCACAAATAAGCTAAAGCCGATAGCGATAGCGCCACCTTCAAATAAGAACGGTAAGCTTGAGCCAAACGCTAAAGAAAGTACCCATTGCGCCACATAAACCAGCATAATTGCAATCAATGCTGAAGTCACAATTGAGCGGAACTTTTCAGTCACTTTGACCAGACCTGAGCGATATAGCCCTAGCATAACGGCTGCCGTCACAAAAGTGGCACACATAGCGGTCACTGGTACACTCGGATACATCCGCATAAAGAACAGCGAGATGCCACCTAAAAATATGCCTTCTAACAGTGCATAAGGCACCGCAAAGGTTTTGGCCTTATGTGGTTTAAAAGTGATAAAAAGCGCGAGACCAAAAGCGGCAAACATACTGCCGAAGGCAGCCATCGTAATAAAGCCTTGCGACAAACCTGCCATAAGGGCATAAAAGAAAAAGCCCACACCAGTGATCGCAGATAATCCAAGTAATAGACTGGTCTTTTGAATCACGCCCTTGACCGTCATTGGCTTACCGCCGATCGCAAGTTCTGCGCGACTGACAATAGGATTGGCCATAAAGTTGTCCTTAATAAAATATAAATAATAGTGATGCTAGCTACTTTAGCAAAACCGCCATTATTGTCAACTGTGTTTACGTGACAGCCATCAAGGCTTCACGACCTTATAGAGCTATATATTAGTTGATGTATTTTGGCGTATTGCCTAGCTAAACAAACACGTTTAAGAGTAACGTGCGATGGCTTTTATATGGGGTTGATTACGACAGTTAACAACGATAATTTATAAACATGCTAGTCTAAACGCTCGTTTATCGCTATCATTGGCGAGTACTTTACCGTTATGCCGAGTCGTTTTATGGAAAACTCAGCGCAATCCGCAAGATTGCCGCACTTACATGAATCAGAGCTGTTCCACGCTATCAAAAACCCTGCTTTTAGGCGTATTGGGCTTATGGGCCGCGCTGGTAAACGCAGTGTCACTCAAAGCTTGGTGCAAATTGCCCAGACTATCAATGAGATGAATCTCACATTGATTATGGATGTGCAGACGGCGAACTTGCCTACTTTGAACCTTACTGAGATCGAAAAAGTCAAAATCGTTAAGCGTAGTCTAATCGGCGAGATTTGCGATTTGGTCATCGTTGTTGGCGGTGATGGCTCGATATTGCACGCGGCTGAAGCGTTGGCACGCTACCGTGTGCCTGTACTTGGCGTCAACCGTGGTCGGCTTGGTTTTTTGGCGGATGTAAAACCTGATGAAGCGGCGTTTAAATTGCGCCAAGTATTGATGGGTGATTATCAGTTGGATCATCGTTTTCTATTGACGATGGAGATACGAGAAGGGCGCACTATCCTTCATGAAGATATGGCGCTCAATGATATCGTATTGCATGCGGGAAAATCGGTTCATATGATTGATTTTCAGATGAAAATCGATGGTCAAGATGTCTACCGTCAGCATAGTGATGGTTTGATTGCAGCAACGCCTACCGGTTCAACGGCCTATGCACTCTCTGGCGGCGGCCCCATCATCCATCCTAGTATGGATGCTATCTGTTTGGTGCCCATGCATCCCCATACGCTGTCTAGCAGACCGATTGTGGTGAGCGGTAATAGCGAAGTTTGCATTCGCATTCACGAAGACAATCGCACTCAGCCGATGGTCAGTGCCGACGGCAAGCCAAGCGTGCCACTTGAGCAAGAGCAACGGCTCTATATTCGTAAGCATCCAGATAAGCTTACTTTATTGCACCCGCCAGGGTTTGATTTTTATGAAGCTTGTCGCACCAAATTGCACTGGAACGTCCATGCTGAGGAATTCAGTCTTGACGTGGATGATGATATTATGGACGATGAATAAGTGTCTCTTTTATATAAAAACGTTATAAAAAATAGTGTTGGAGAGTAGATAGGATGGACAAGCAAACGATATTAGCAAGTTTAACGCCAGAAGTGGTGGATAAGTTCCGCATGGCGATTGAGCTGGGTAAGTGGCCTGATGGTCGTAAGCTGACCGCTGAGCAGCGCGAGACCTGTATGCAAGCGGTGATGGTGTGGGAGCACGAGCATCTACCACCTGCTGAGCGCACAGGCTATATTCATAAGCCAGTCAAAGACGATGGCTCTATTGTCGGGGCAGAATGTGATGTCGAGCACGAGCATCATTATCCAAACATGCCTAATCCGAAAGGCGCAGTCCAACCCGTCAAGTTTCGTGATAAATAGGCTGGTGGCTAAGTTTTATGATAAAAAATGAAGCACATAAAAAAGGCCACGCTAATCAGCGTGGCCTTTTCTTATTTAATAACTTTTTAAAGCGCCGTCGTATCAACACTAGGGCGAACCGTTAATGGGTTTTTTTGCATCAAAAACCCTTGCCAGCCCCAATGTAAAAAATTGCGGATATTGGCATGGTCAGTACCGTTAGGAGTTGCTTGAACTTTGGCATAATGCTCGCCAAACAGTTTTAGCGTATCCAATTGATTTAGACCATGGTGCTTGGCAAAGCCAAAAATTTTCGCACTACCTTCATTTTCACCAGCTGCATTGTGTACCATACCGTTCACAAACGGGGCAGGTGCGTAGCGATAAAAATCATCAATAAAACTGATGACATCATTGAATCCAATGGCTTTTTTATCCAAACCATTAAGTAGAGCCGATACGTCTGATTGGCGGATACTCATAAATAAATGACCTCAGAGCAGATTAAAAAAGTGAAAGTATGTAACTTAGCGATTGAAATAGTCTTCGTCATCAAATGAAGGCGCAAAATTGCCCTGCTCAAGATGTTGCATTTGCGACTGTACAGAACGCTCATGCTGAATACGTTGGTAAATCTCTTCGCGGTGTACGGCAATATCTTTCGGTGCATTGACACCGATACGTACTTGATTGCCTTTGACACCTAGGACAGTCACACTGACCTCATCACCAATCATTAGCGTTTCGCCCACGCGGCGTGTCAAAATTAACATGCGTCACACTCCTTATGTCGCATCAACAAATTATTACTCATCAGATTACTTCTCAATTGCAGGACATTACCGCAGCCCTAGAAAGACAATGTATCAATGAAAATCACAATGCTTACTGTTGTGCCAATAGCGGTAATGATAGGTAGATTCATTTAGCCCAAATGAAAGCCCCATTATAGGGGGCATAACAGAGACTGTCACGGGTTTTCACAAAACTATTGGGTAAATAGTTACCCTAGCAATAATAAAAAATAAAAATAGGATCTAAAAAGACCCTATTTAATTTAATACATTGTTGAAAGTAATTGATACTGACTTAATGCATAACTGTTGATGCTAAGTCGATTATTTTAAGCGTTTTAAAATAAGTTATAGCCCAGCGATTTTACTTTCGCCATCTTCACGATCCAGACCAAATGCGGTATGTAGTGATTTAACGGCTTTTTCTAAATACTGTTCTTGGATAAGGACAGACACTTTGATTTCGCTGGTTGATATCATTTGAATATTGATATTGTTTTCAGCAAGGGTTTGGAACATGAGGCTCGCAACACCAGCATGAGAGCGCATACCGACGCCAACTAAAGAGACTTTAACGACTTCATCATTAGCCAATATCTCTTTAGCACCGATCTCATCTTTGACTTCATTTTCCAGTACTTTCATGGTTTTGTCCATGTCAGTACGGTTGACAGTAAAAGTAAAGTCGGTGGTGCCGTTGGTAGAGAGGTTTTGCACGATCATATCAATTTCAATATTGGCACGACCAATCGGGCTTAGGATAGCAGAGGCAATACCAGGATGATCAGGTACACCGCGCACGACTATTTTTGCTTCGTCTCGATTAAAAGCGATACCTGAGATGATTGCCTGTTCCATATTGTCTCCTTCGTCTATCGTAATTAAGGTGCCGACATTGTCTTGAAATTCTTGGTCGAAGCTACCATCGTTGTTTTCATCAAAGCTAGATAATACGCGCAGTGGTACACCATATTTACCCGCGAATTCTACCGAACGAATCTGTAAAATCTTAGAGCCAAGACTTGCCATCTCTAGCATTTCTTCAAAGGTAATTTTTTCAAGTTTTTTGGCTTTTGAGGTCACACGAGGGTCAGTGGTATAAACGCCATCAACATCGGTATAAATCTGACATTCATCAGCACCCAAGGCAGCAGCAATAGCGACACCTGTGGTATCAGAGCCGCCGCGCCCTAATGTGGTCGCGTTGCCTTCGTCATCAATACCTTGAAAGCCTGCGACGATGACGACATTGCCTGCATCGAGTTGCTCACGGATATTTCTGTCATCGATACTTTCGATACGGGCTTTATTGTGCGCATTATCGGTTTTAATCGCGACTTGACGACCAGTAAATGAACGAGCGCCTACACCAAGCTCTTTAATCGCCATCGCAAGCAATGAAATCGATACTTGCTCACCGGTTGAGACCATTTGGTCGTATTCACGGGGATCAGGCTGAGTGCTAATTTGGCGTGCTAGATCAATCAAACGGTTGGTTTCGCCGCTCATAGCAGAGACGACAACAACTATTTGATGACCGTTGTCATGCCAGCGTTTGACTCGTTTGGCGACGTTTTTGATGCGGTCGATACTGCCCATCGAGGTGCCGCCGTATTTCTGTACTATTAACGCCATAAAAATCTACCTATTATTCATTAATGGCCTTTTATTATCATCAATGAGAGCCAATATGCGGATGTGACGCTCAATCAATGCTTGTATAGATAAAGCCGTATTATAAGAATTGCGCCCATGCTTTTCGTTTATGTATTCAGTAGTGCTGACTAGGTAATGCATGCACGATGCATATAAACGTTGACCTTTATATCATATCTACGTCACAACGTTAAGTGCCCGTAGCGCTTAGATACATGGCGATTGGTTATAACCGTTATAACCAATCGCGTATCTTATGCGTAGTAGACCAGAAGGATGCTCTGTATACATGTCTTTTTCAGGACTAGCTAAGCTGAGTTTCAATCCAAGCAGGTAGGGCGTTGATAACTGCGTTACTGTTGGCAGACTTTGGCGCGCCGCCTTGTGCGTAGTCAGGTTTACCACCCCCTTTACCGCCCAGCTCACCTGCCAAATGACGAATGATATCACCAGCTTTTACTTTCGCAGTCACAGACTTAGCGACACTGGCTGCTAGTGCCAACTGATCATCTTTATCACCAATCAATACAATCACGCTATCAGGAAGTTTAGATTTAATATCGTCCATCAGGGTACGGATAGATTTGCCGTCGACACCGCTTAAGGTACTGATAAGCACGGGCGTGCCTGCGATGGTCTGTACTTCATCAAGCAAATTAGCTGCTTGGGCGCTAGCGATTTTTTGCTCTAAACGCTCTAATTGTTTCTCAAGTTCGCGCTGCTTATCCGCCATGGTACGCACGCGCTGTGCCACTTCAGGACGTTTCACTTTTAGCTGACTGGCAAGCTCGCTCAGCTGCTGCTCACTTTGCTGAATGTTTTTAATTGCATTCATGCCAGTGACAGCTTCAATACGGCGGATGCCAGCAGCAATACCTGATTCGCTGGTAATTTTTAGCACACCGATATCACCAGTACGTTTAACGTGCAAACCACCACAAAGCTCAATAGAGAAGGGCTTGCGCTGACCATCGACGATACTGTCAGTGCCCATGGTTAAGACGCGAACGTCACTGCCATATTTTTCGCCAAACAATGCCATTGCACCTTGTTTCATCGCTTCGTCGATAGACATATTCTCGATGCGAGCAGGGGTGTTGGCTTGAATTTGCTCATTGACTAAGCGTTCGATACGCGTAATTTCAGCAGTGCTGACAGGCTGGTCATACGAGAAATCAAAACGTAAGACTTCGCTTGATACTAGCGAGCCTTTTTGTGTGACTTCATTACCCAATACTTCTCTTAATGCGGCATGCAATAGATGCGTGGCAGAGTGGTTTTTGGCACTGGCTGCGCGGATGCTGGACAAGACTTGCGCATCAGCGGTCTGTTTGGTATTAATATCACCCATGGTCACGACACCATAATGGATGATGGCTTGACCAGATTTTTTGGTATCTTGCACTTCAAAAACGCCAGTCGCGGTGCGGATTTCGCCAAGCTCACCAACTTGACCACCACCTTCAGCATAAAACGGTGTACGGTCAAGTACCACGACGCCTTCCATGCCCTCAGCTAAGCTATCGGCTGGATTGCCATCTTGATAAAGTGCATCAATCGTGACGCCTTCTTCTGCAAGCTGCTCATAACCGATAAAGGTGGTTGGGTTCTCTACTTGAATGACGCTGCTATAATCAACGTCGAATTTGCCAGCATCACGAGCACGCTCACGTTGCGCTTGCATATGCTCATCAAATTCAGCTTCATCAATAACAATACCGCGCTCACGAGTGATATCCGCAGTCAAATCGACCGGGAAACCATAAGTATCGTACAGTTTAAATGCGGCTTCCCCAGATAACGTGTCGCCATCTTTTAGACCTTCCAGCTCGCTGGCAAGTAGACGTAAGCCTTGTGCCAAAGTTTTGGCAAACTGTGCTTCTTCCTTTTGAATGGCATTTTCAATCACGCTTTGCTTATCTTTTAGCTCAGGATACGCCGTACCCATTTCAGCAACCAAAGGCGCGACCATTTTATAGAAAAACTCACTGTCAGCACCAAGTTTATTGCCATGACGTACCGCACGACGAATGATACGGCGCAGTACATAACCACGACCTTCGTTGCTTGGAGTAACGCCATCAGCAATCAAAAATGAAACGGCGCGAATATGGTCAGCGATGACTTTTAATGACGATTGTTGCTGGTTTTCAATCTCTAAAATCTCAGCCGCCGCATCCATCAAATGTACAAATAAATCTATCTCGTAGTTGCCATGGACGCCTTGCATGATGGCGCTGATACGCTCAAGTCCCATGCCAGTATCTACGCTTGGCGCTGGTAGCGGTAGCATAGAGCCGTCTTTTTGACGATTAAACTGCATAAAGACGCAGTTCCAAATCTCGATATAACGGTCGCCATCTTCTTCAGGTGTGCCCGGTAGACCGCCTTCGATATCAGCACCATGGTCATAAAAGACTTCGGTACAAGGACCGCAAGGGCCAGTGTCACCCATCGTCCAAAAGTTGTCTGAGGCGTAAGGCGCGCCTTTATTATCGCCAATACGGATAATGCGCTCGCTAGGAATACCGATGTCTTTATGCCAAATATCAAAGGCTTCGTCATCAGTCTCATAAATGGTCACATACAAGCGATTTTTATCGATTGCTAGCCATTCATCTGAGGTCAAAAACTCCCAAATATAGCCAATACCGGCTTGCTTAAAATAATCGCCAAAAGAGAAATTACCGAGCATTTCAAAGAAGGTATGATGGCGCGCCGTGTAGCCAACATTGTCCAAATCATTATGCTTGCCGCCAGCACGAACGCACTTTTGCGACGTCACCGCACGGGTATAATCACGTGGCTCCATACCCAAAAACGTTTCTTTAAATTGATTCATACCGGCATTGGTAAATAGCAATGTCGGGTCATTGTGTGGAATCAAACTCGATGAGGCGACGGGGGTGTGCTGCTTGCTTATGAAAAAATCGATAAAAGCTTGACGAATATCGGCTGAGCGAAATGGCTGGCTCACAGCGGCTCCTTACTGGCGAATAGAATTGAGTAAAATAATTTTGCAAACGATTTTAGCACAAACGCCCAAGCTCTTGGTACAAGAGTTACAACGGCTAGGTTATTCTGCGCATGTAGGTGCCGATGGATTTGTAGCACATCTTAAAGCCAGTTGGTCAAAAAAGCTAATTGGTCAAAATCGCCGCATCAGTCTCGTCCAGTTTATCTTGTATCAATGGATTGGACTCAATGACTTGTACTGGCAAGTAGCGTAGCTGTAGCTTAATGGGTAGATACTCAGGGAAATTCTCTGCCATATCCTGAGTAATGACGGTTTCGATTTGCCGTACATCGTATGAGGTAGGTGTCGTCTCTCCGCGAATGACCGCACGTACGACTTTATTGTCTTCTGAAGTATCAAATTGCGTATTGGTCAGCACGTTGCCTTTATCGATAAAGTAGCTATTGATGGCTTCTTTGACGCTACTCTCAAAAACCTGCTGCTTGGCGTTGGTCTGTAGGTTGATGGTCAAATATGTCCCTAAGCCACCTAACAATAATAACGTCACCGCATTACGGCGTAAAAAGGTCAAATAGGTGCTTGATTTATAATCGTCATCGACCAAACGGCGAAAGCCTAATAACCAAAGTACTAAAGCATTGGTAAACTGGATAGCAATAATATTGGTTAGCGCCAGTAGCAGTGCCCCAAGTCCAAGCTGCGTCTCGCCATTGGCAAATAATATCCCACTCGCGGCAAGAGGTGGCACCAATGCAGTGGCTACCGCCACGCCGACCACTGCCACTGATAGGTGCGGTGAAACCATCGCGTAAGCGCCAGCAGTACCACCCGCTAGAGCAATCATTAAATCCATCGAGGTTGGCTGAGTGCGCGATAATATCTCTGCGGTCAGTGGCTGATCTTTGTGTAACCAGCCGACGATAAAACCAACCAATACCACCAATGATACGCCGACGATAACCGTAATCAGTGATTTACGTAGCAATGGCATACGATGATCAATAATCGCTAACGCTATGCCAGTAATGGGACCTAACATCATGGCAACCAACATGGCACCAATGACGACGGCAGCTGAATTGGTCACCAGTCCATAACTGGCGATGATGGCAGAAAGTATATTCATAATGAAATACATTTTGCTAGGCAGAGCGTTGGCCTCGATTCTGACCCGTACTTCTGGATAGTCTACCTTTTGATTGCTAAATTGCTCGGCAACAAATTGCTTATAAGACTCCAATTTAGCTTCTTTTTTTTCTTTAATCTCGTCTTCTAGTTCTTCCTGATTATCGACTTTATCTTTCACAGTATTTTTTACGATAGTGTCATTATTTTTAGGCGTGTCTGGCTGTTTATCAATTGAGGACGGTTTTGTGTTGTCATTATTTGCTTTGCTTTCTTGCTGATGGCTATCAGAGATAGGATAAGTGCTCTGTGCATCAGCGGGGGCAATACCTTCTACCGTTACCTCAGCGTCAGCATCCTCTTGAGAATTGTACTCTGAAGCGTTATCTTCTTCTTGAGCATGTTCTGCTGATACATTTTCTAGATTTTTATGATTGGGCGCTGTTGTGGATTTTAACGATTCATTGGATAGTGGTGTCTCAAGCCCAGTGATTTCAAGTTTAGTTATTTTAGACTCATTGTTGGGCTTGGCGGTTTCTAATGTTGCCACTACCTCGTCAGCACCAATGGACTTTATCGCTATCGTTGTTTCAGGCGGCTGCGCACAAGCCATATCCTCGCCGCAGTCATTGTCATCATGAGTCTCTGAGCTTTTTGAAGACTCAGTATGTTCGACAGTGCTATCTAGTACAGAGCTACCATCTGCGTCAGCTAGCGCCGTTTTTTTGTCTGGATAATTGGCTGTGCTTGAGTCATCTTTTATAACTGAAGAATCATTAGAGGGTTTGTTTTCAGATGAGGTCATGGCAGATGGCTTTCTTAAAAAGTAAAAGAAAGACATTATTGTAATGATAAAACGAGGACAACGTATGGTTTTTTTACGACTAAATAGAGCGCAGTGTCATTAAATAGTAATACTTAAAATAGTAAAATTATGCATCATTAACTAACGATAATAAAAACCTTAACTTTAACAGGGTTTTTATGCTTAGTCACCTACTATAGCTGGCTCGCAGGTCTATAGGAAATACTTACTTTCTTTGTGGGTTTAGTGTATAAAGGTACTATATCCACAATAAAAATGAGGAATAAGTTATGAACTGGCCATTATTCTCTGTTATATATTCAATCGCAGCAACCGTTACCATTGGCGTTTTTATGATTGGCGCTTTAGTCACAGGTTTTAATGAAATCCCTCATATCCAAATAGCAGTAGCACTAGGCGTTTTGGTGTCTATCCCTGCAGGCATGTTTTTTACCAAAAAAGTTGGTAGCATCACTGGTAATGAAGAAGGCTATAAAGCATAAAAGCGAATAATATTGTCAATTTAAATGAATAAGTCCGATTATCAGCCATAAAAAAAGACCTTGCTATCAAGGTCTTTTTTTTATTCATTATTTATGACTTATCATTTAAGCTCAACGGTTGCGCCATTTTCGATATTGGCATAAACCTCTAACACATCCCAGTTGGTCAAACGCACACAACCTGCAGAGGCTTGGCGACTGATGCCTTCAGGCTTTGGTGAACCATGAATACCATATGAAGGTTTAGACAAGCCCATCCATACGACGCCAACAGGGCTATTTGGTCCTGGTGGTAGCATATGTATTTGTTTGTCTGCGCCTTTACCAACGGTTGCTTTATACCAAGGCATTTTCACCTTGTTAATAATTTTAAACGAACCTTGTGGCGATGGTGTGGCATCGCTACCGATTGTCGTTGGGTAAGTAGCCACCAGCTTCTCCCCGTTATAAGCATATAATGTCTTATCGGCTTTATTGGCAACCACACGGTTAATGCGCTGCTTAAGTGGTGCACGGGTATTTAAAACAGTGATGGTTTCGCCCGCTTTATACTGCTTATTTTTATTCAGCTTATCTAAATAACGCACATCCATATGGAAGCGCTCACCAAACATCTCTTTAATGTCTTGATAGTATAAGCCTTTCATTTTTGACTTGGCTTCTGAACCTGCAGGTGTGCTGGCAAAGTTGGTCTTAATATCATCTTCAGTGATGGTGTAAGTCACGAGCACTGGTTTATTCGCTGGGATATTTTTATTTAACGCATCCCACGTTTTTTGATCCATTTTACCTGTGGCTGGCAAGCCTTTCATGGTTTGGAAGTTGATCAGCGCTTTTTTACTGTTCATGCCCCAGCCGCCATCGATGGCACCAGGAGAAGCATGGTTCCAATCAAGCAGTGCCTGCATTTTGATTGTCATTGCTGAGTTAACTTTCATATTCGGTGTCCATGTGGCACCGTTTACCTGTTTGGCGTAATTCGACAAATTCAGCGTGGTATGTTTTTTACCATTAACATCTTCGATGCTTTTGATAGAAGTATCTGCTGGGCTAGCATCAGATATGGCTGCGGTAGGGGCAGCGACGGCTTGACCTTCACTAATATCGTCAGTGCTATCAGACTGCACATCTTTACGAGCCAGCTCTTCTACCGTCATGTTATCAGCACTGACTGCTTGTTGGGCTGTCTCTACATCGACTTCCTGCTTTTCGTCAATCAGCTGAGTCATACGGTCAGGCGCATTAGGCTTTAAGGCAGGCGTGGCTACGACAGGAGCACGACCATCGATTGAGCTACTGCGATTCTCTTGTACATCAAGGCTAACTTTTTTGGCAATGCTAGGCATTGAGTCAGCGGTTCGTACTGGCAGGGTGCGCGTATTATCAGCAGGTGCGGCAACGGCGCTGACACTGGCAGTAACGAAAGCAATTGATATAGCGGTAATAAGAGGCTTCATTTTCATCATATTGGGATACTTATGGTTATAACTAATGGGGCTATTATGCGCATAATTTGAATGCTTCGCAAACTTTTGACACATCTTTTTTCATTGAAGTCTTGCCAAACGTCAACCGTTGACGTATTCACTACAGTTGGGCAATAACTGAGCGAGGGTATGCATAAGATGATGCGCTATTATTACTTGCAGTCCTCATTATTCACGTTGTTTTTAGAGCCATTTTTATGAATATAAAACTGCAAAAATTGGCGCAACTTAGCGTTTATGTCTATAATGGTGAATAAATTTTTATTCAATAGATCGGCTTTTAATAAAAGGCGTTTTAACCCATCCGCATGTAGTCAGTGAACATGTAATCAGTAAGGTGCGATATGTCAGAAGACCAAACAATGAGCGCAGAAGAGTTTCAAAATCAATACTTCAATGACGATGGTCTAGAGAGTGAAATGGTGTTTGATTTAGAGAGTGGGATTCTGGGTGAAGACGATCAATTTGCCAATTTGCCTGCAGAATTAGAAGAGGCCCGCGAGCAATTGGTCAGTATTCGTGATTTTATTCGCTTTTCGGTCACACAGCTTCGTAATTATGATGTGGTCGTTGCACAAGGCACCACCGATGAGTTTGCTGAAGCATCCGCCATTGTTTTGCATTCTCTGGCTTTAGACTGGTCAGCCAATGAGCAGATTCTCGATTGTCGCTTGACCACCTCAGAGAAGCAGTTGGTACTGAGTTTGTTAGAAGAGCGTATCGCTGAGCGTAAACCATTAAGCTATTTGATTAACTTATCATACTTCTGTGATTTGCCTTTTTATGTCGATGAGCGTGTACTAATTCCAAGATCGCCTATCGCAGAATTGATTCGTCAGCAGTTCCATCCATATTTTGATGTCAATGAGCTTGCCAAGCCACTTGGTAAGAGCGTCAACGAACAAGCTGCTGCATTTTATGATCACGGTTTAGAGGTCAAGCAGCTGTCGCAGCCTGAACGTATTTTAGATTTATGCACTGGTTCTGGTTGTATTGCTATTGCGCTTGCGACGCGTTTCGTTGATGCGCTGGTTGATGCTGTTGATATCGATAAAAGTGCGCTTGAAGTAGCTATGGTTAACGTCGATCATCATGATCTTGGGCATCAGGTTAATGTGATTGAGTCCGATCTGTTTGCTAAGATTCCTGCTGAACACCAGTATGAGCTGATCGTCACCAATCCGCCGTATGTCGATGCGGCTATTATGGCAGAGCTGCCACCTGAATTTTTATATGAGCCAGAGCATGCGCTAGCCGCGGGTCAAGATGGGCTGGATTTGGTGCATCGTATTTTGTTTGAAGCGCCAGATTATCTAAGTCCAGAAGGCTTGCTTGTCTGCGAAGTGGGTGATAGTGAGTGGGCATTAAAGCAAGCCTATCCTGAAATTCAGTTTGACTGGTTGAAATTTGCCCACGGTGGTCACGGTGTCTTTGCGATTACCTATGATGAGCTCATGGCGCATCGTGAGCTTTTCAATGCTTACGTGCAACTGTTAGATAGCATTCAATAGAACTGTCAGGTAATAGAGCTATCGAGTACTAGAACTGTTGAGTAATAGAACCATCGAGATTTACGCGATACTCAAAAATTGACTTCATTTATTTAAGGATAAATATGGCAGGCAATAGCATTGGACAGGTTTTTACGGTCACCACGTGCGGCGAGTCGCATGGTGCAGGTCTCATGGCAATCGTCGATGGCGTGCCACCGGGTTTAGCCTTATCTGCAGATGATTTACAAATAGATTTAGATCGCCGCAAACCGGGCACGTCTAAATACTCCACCCAGCGCCGCGAATCTGATGAAGTTGAGATTATTTCTGGTGTGTTTGAGGGTAAGACGACAGGCACGTCTATTGGTTTGCTGATTCGTAATACCAATCAAAAATCCAAAGACTATGGCGAGATTAAAGACACGTTTCGCCCCGGTCATGCCGACTATACCTATAGCATGAAATATGGCTTTCGTGATTATCGTGGTGGCGGGCGTTCCTCAGCGCGCGAGACGGCGATGCGCGTGGCGGCAGGTGCTATCGCTAAGAAATATCTACAAGAGCGCTTAGGTGTGCAAGTCCGTGGTCACGTCACCCAAATTGGCAATGAGTACAGTAATGTCCTAAACCCAAACCAAATTGATTGGGACTTTGTGAACAGCAATCCGTTTTTTTGCGCCGATGCCGATGCTGTCAGTCGTTTTGAGACCTTGATAGACAGTTTGCGCCGTGAAGGCACTAGCTGCGGGGCACGCCTAGAGATTATCGCTAGCGGTGTGCCAGTCGGACTTGGCGAGCCAGTATTTGATCGTTTGGATGCAGATATTGCCCATGCGATGATGAGCATCAATGCTGTTAAAGGCGTTGAAGTAGGCGATGGCATGGCAGTGGCAGGACAGTTCGGTCATAGCTCTCGTGATGAGCTGACGCCAGACGGTTTCACTGCCAATCATGCTGGTGGTATTTTGGGCGGCATCTCGTCAGGGCAAGACATCCGTGTCAGTATCGCGCTTAAGCCAACCTCTAGTATTACGACGGCTGGCAAGAGTATCAATACACAAGGCGAATCGGTTAATATGCTGACCAAAGGTCGTCATGACCCTTGTGTTGGTGTACGTGCCACGCCTATCGCAGAAGCCATGCTGGCTATCGTCTTGCTCGATCATTATCTTCGTCATCGCGGTCAAAATGCGGATGTTAAGCCGCTAGTAGCATCTATTACTTAGATTGTTTACCGTAAAATTATAAACCCTCTATTATTTCTTGTTAGAAATGATAGAGGGTTTTTTTTGACTGATTTTTTATAAATAATTAACAAGCCAGCAACTTAGTTGATAAGATTTAATCAGTAAATTGAATGAATTTTTAAGCCGCTACTTGATAGTGGTCAATAGCCACACATTGCTGGTGGCGAAATACCAATAGCAGTTGTTGACTGGGAATGGCTAACCAATGCCCAAAAGCGATACTATCAATCCCTTCACCTGACAGCGCTTGTAGGCAAAAATGGCGACTACCGCCTAAACAGTTTTTTATAATTTGGTTTTGTTCAATAGCGTCTTTCATGGCCTTTCTATCCTTAATAGGGGTTACGAATTTGAATAACGCTATCGTAAAATAAGCAGATAGAAAACCTGTGTAGGAATGATGGAAAATTCATGAACTGGCATAGATGTTTATTTTTAAGCCAATGGTAGGGTTAAGCTAACCATGACACCAGAACGCTGATTCTTATCAGTACCAATTTTATCGTTATCATCATGGACGTTATTAATAGTTACCTGACCGCCATGATGCTCAATAACTTGCTTCACAAGAGTTAAACCAAGGCCAGTGCCTTTTTTTAAGGTATTACTTGTGACATTGGGCTGCTGTGCTTGTTTGATTTCTAACTTGGAAGATTTATCTGGTGCATGCTCTGAGGCTTTTTCAGCAGCTTGGCTCTGATGCGATAAGCTAAAATAACGGTCAAACGCTTTATCAACGGCATATTTAGGGAGCAATTTACCATTATTAAAGATATCAATAGTCACAGTTTGCGCTGAACCATGTTGCTCGATGCTGTGCAGATAAATAACGACTGTGCTATCGGCAAAATGAATGGCATTGTCCAATACATTTTGCAGCACTTGTACCAACCAAAACTGGTCAGCGAAAACGCTGGTATTTGCCAAGGCATTTGGTGATAAAGTCGCTGTTTCAGACACTCGTTTATCATCAAGATAGATGTCGATAGGCGCTAGGTGCTGCTGTTGCAATTTAGCGCTGTTGTCTTTTGCAAGAGTTTGCAACAACGGTAGTAGAGGGGTCAGCTGCCGATTCAGCTTAAAAGTCGGTTGCTCAACTTTGGCAAGTAATAGCAGCCGATCAATCAATTGCTGCATTTTGATACTTTGTTCACCAATGGACTGGATGAGCATCTGTTGATCTTCTTTATCGAGCCCGTCGTCTTCTAGCAACTCACTACTGGCACGAATGGCGGTCAAAGGACTTTTGAGCTCATGGGTCAGAGTATGAACATAGTCAGTGACATAGGCGCGATTTTCCAATCGATGTTTCATAGACTCAATGGTATCTGTTAGGCTATTAAGTTCATGACCTAAGTAAAAATAGGGTTTTTTGGTGTCTTCTGCCAGCGCACTGGTATATTGGGTCACAAGGCTGATACTTTGCTTGAGCCACCATGCGACCAGTCCTGCTAATATAAGGGCAGCAATACTCATGAGCAGTGCTGTGATAAGCATGCGATTGCGCGTATCGTCTAAATAAGGCAACACGCTAGCGACAGGTTTGCCTACGCTAATGATACCAATGAGATTGTCAGCGTTATCCTTTATCGGCTGTGCCACATACATCACCGTACCATCTCGCTGATTATGATCTAGCGTTGTACTTCTCGCGCCATACTTACCATTTAATGTTAGATAGACATCATTCCAGCGACTGTAATCTTGTCCTTCATCATTGTCAGGTTTGGGTAGTGAGTCGTATATGACAACGCCTTTATCATCGGTGACATATATCCGAAAGCTGCTAGGGCTTTTATTTTTATATTCTGGATCTGTTGTTTTACTTATCGTGGGCGCACCGATAAATGCCGCATCGAGTTTCGTTTGATACTGCTCATCGTATAGCTGTCCTGAAGATAACGGCATCTGCAAACTTGCTGCCAGCAATTTGCTGGTATCTAACAACGTATCTTCGATGACTTGCTGTGCCGTCGGTTTGACATAACCAAACAGCTGAGTAAATGCGACCACACCGCAGATAATCAGCACTAACGCCAACGCGAGCCAAATCCTAAAAAATATACTTAAATTCAGCAGTCGTTTTGGTTTAGTTGTTTGCTGCGCGGTGCCGATAGGATGCAGTTTTGCATACCAATTACTTTGGCTAGCATGTGTGCTGTTATCAGCCTTATTAATATGAGTATTAGGATGGCTGTTAGCACTATCGTTGGTTTTAGAATTCATATTTTCAGGTATATTATTTGACGTTATAGAATATCGGTTTTAATCAAAATATGGCTATAGGCAGTGCAGCTAGGCGGGACACAAGGCGTAACCCAAGCCGCGATGGGTATGGATAACATCGATGCTGGCATCGACAGTCGCCAGCTGCTTACGAATGGACTTGATATGACTGTCTATGGTTCTCGCCAAGCGATGATCGGGATAGTCGCTCACAGCGCCGAGCAGTTGCTCACGGCTAAAGACTTGATTGGGCGCTTTTAACAGGGTCAATAAGATTTTGCGTTCGGTGTTACTCAGCTCAAGCTTCTGCTCTTGCCACATTAACGAATAATTAAGCGGTTGGTAGTGCCAGATGCCAGACTGACATTCAAAGGTTAACGCCTGCCCCGACATATTGCTAGAAGAATTTTCATTAACGGTATTATCTGCTGCTGTATGATTAGTAGACTGCTGAGACAATAATTGCTCACGTCGCCAAATGGCTTTTAGGCGAGCAACCAACTCGCGCGGGCTAAATGGCTTGGCACAATAGTCATCGCCGCCCATCTCTAAACCCAAAATACGATCGACCTCATCGCTACGAGCCGTCAAGAAGATGATAGGAATGTCTTTTAAGCCGTTAATATCAGGGGTGTGGCGTATCTGTTGACAGAGACTGAGACCATCGCCATCTGGTAACCCAACATCTAAAATAATCGCCGATAGATCTTGCGCTTCAGCACTATTATGTAAATTGCGCAGAAAAGGCAACACGTTACTGGCGTTATCAAGCCAAGTGATTTGCCAGCCTTCACGCTTGCAAGTGACTTTCAGTGACATCGCGATAGCAGGATCGTCTTCTACCAGTAAAATATGGGTCATAAGCTCTATATCGCTATATAAAGAAAAACTATTTAAGATGAAGGGGTTATTAATATCTAATGAGATACGAACATTGAAAAATGAGTGTAGGGCATCATACAGTAGTAGCTAGAGTGCTATCTAAGTTGACGAATTTATCGTAGCACAAAAGTCGCACTCGCTTTTGCTATCAGGCCTTAAAAGATGTGAAAAGTTGATGGAAATTGGCATTATTAGCGAAGACTTTTTTGACTGGCGGTTTTGATGAAAGGCTGTAAAATAATCAGTATTATTATAAAAAATATTGAAATATAGTGCGAATGTCAGTTTTACTAAAAATAAGTTTGATGTACCTACCATTTTTATTTAAAGGAATTTAAAAATATGAGTGACTATTTAGATGCGGTCATCGTTGAGCATAATCCAACGCAAAAAAAGATAGACAGAGCCGTTATTTGGCTACATGGTTTGGGTGCGAGTGGTCATGATTTTGAGCCAGTGGTACCACAGCTCGGTTTAGCGGATAATATGGCAGTGCGTTTTATTTTTCCACATGCACCAAAGCGCCCAGTGACTGTGAATGGTGGTATGGTCATGCCAGCATGGTACGACATCTTAGAGATGAGCCTAGAGCGTAAAGTTGATGTCGCTCAGATTGAAGAGTCTGCGCAGCAAATCCGTGATTTGATCAGCCGTGAGATAGAGCGTGGTGTTAAGCCTGAACACATTGTAATCGCAGGATTTTCGCAAGGTGGGGCAGTGGCATATCATGTGGCACTTGGCTACCCGCAGCGTTTAGCTGGCTTGATGACACTCTCTACTTATCTAGCGACTAATGATAATATTAGCTATAGCGCTGCTAATAAAGACATGCCAGTATTGATTGAGCATGGTACGCATGATCCAGTTGTTCCTGTAATTTTGGGCGAGCAGGCACAGCAGTTATTATCCGCTAAAGGCTATAATGTTGCTTATCATACTTATCCGATGGCACATCAAGTTTGCATGCCGCAGATTCAAAATATCGGTAAATGGCTAAATAAAGTACTGGCTTAGAGAGTGCAGCTGTAACGTAATGTAATATAGATATTATATATGTTGAAAGTCGACCTATAAGTCCTATATAATAGATAACCTTATTGGGGATGTTCTGGCTTCGACGCTGGTAATGAAACTCAATGATGCATGTCGAGAGTATATGTCCTCTCGTTAATCAAACATATATTGTTATAGTCGCAAACGACGAAAATTACGCTCTAGCAGCTTAAACCCTGTTTACATGGTTTAAACCTGTTTACTTAGTTGCTGATCACCTACAGTTGGTCAACTAAGTTGAAGCGTCCGCATGTAGGCTCGCCACAAGTGATTGTCTCAATTGCTTGGGTTCAAAAGTAGAGAATCGTCCAATCCATCCTGACTGCCGGATCGGTGCGGATTAAATTTAAAGACAGAAACTAAACATGTAGATTCATGAGCGTAATGCTGGCGGACGCGGGTTCAACTCCCGCCATCTCCACCAAACAACGATAAAGGGCTGACCGTCATAGACTGTTAGCCCTTTATTTTGGGCGTTTTTCAAGGATTAAGGGTTATATAGGGGTATGGCGTCCCATATAGAATGTTGGTATTATTGTTGGTATTAGAGTTTATACACGCGCTCAATACCAACAAAGGATAGTCCAATGCCCTTAACTCATACCGTTATCAATAAGCTACAGCCCAGTAGCACCTCGATTGATACAAAGCGACCTGACAAACACAGTGATGGTAACGGGCTGCAATTATGGGTGCGTTATACGGGCGTTAAGTCATGGATCAGCGCCTACCGCTGGCAAGGTAAGCAGCAAACCCTGACTATTGGCACTTATCCAGTCATGAGCCTACAAAATGCACGCCAGCGCAATATTGAGATCAAACGCTTAATAGCTGATGGTGTGAACCCCAAAGATCATAAGAAAGAACAGCAAGCCAGCCAAGATGGTTTAAATGTTTTCGATAACATAGCCCAGTCATGGTATAGCGAGCGTAAAACCTACCTAGCAGAAAGCACCTTTTCCCGTAACTATTCCGCTTATATGCGCGATGTTAAGCCCTCTATTGGTCAAAAGAACATAAACGACATTACCGCACCTGACATATTGGCTATTGGTAAAGCAGTAGAGAGTCGCGGCGCTAATGAAATGGCAAGGCGTACCATTAGAGAAGTAGGGCAGATATTCAAACACGCCATACGCAATGGACTAGCCACACACAACCCAGCCACCGACCTAGCCGAAGCGATCAAGCCACACAAAACCGTCAATCATAGCCGTATCACTATCCAGCAATTACCTAAGCTACTCAAAGACATTGATGCTTATCAAGGTGATGTATTGGTGAAACTAGGCTTATGGTTTTTATGCTATACGTTTGTACGCACTAATGAATTGCGCTTTATGGAATGGCAGGACATAGATTTTAATCGCGGCTTATGGACTGTCCCAGCTGAAAAGATGAAAGCTAGGCGCTTGCATATCGTGCCACTAGCACCGCAAGCAGTAGCGATATTAAAGCAGATCAAAGAGCTAGGCTTTTCGGATCAGTATGTTTTCTTTAATACCTCAACCCGTAAGCCGTACAGTCAAAGCGCATTTATTAATGCCCTATGGAATATGGGTTATAAAGGCAAGATGACAGGGCACGGGTTTAGAGGGCTTGCCAGTACCACACTGCATGAAAAAGAGTTTATGCACGAAGCTATAGAGCTACAGCTGGCACATGATAGAGAAAACAAGATCAGTGCAGCTTATAACGGGGCGCAGCACTTACCATATAGAATAGACATGATGCACCAATGGGCAAACTTCATTGATGATGCTTATGCTGGCAAATTGGATAACGTCATACATACCAACTTTAGACAACAAAAACAAAAGCATGGCTAACATCATGCTGTAACGACTATGCAAGGCTAGGACTAATTACCCGAACGACAGCTATTCACACCCTTATGCTGTCACTGCCTTGCACCTACTTTGATTTAAGGGTGTAGGGGTGTGTGTTATGGACTTATTAGATGCAGAATTTAGCAAAGTAATACAATACGCTGAAAAAAACACTCATAATATTTTGAGTGTAGATGAAAGATTAGATTTCTATTTAAGAGCACTTGAGGTTAGTACTAAAATTAATATTATGGGAATATCCCAAATATCTACAGGCTATCCAAATGAAATAGCCACCTTATTAGCAAAAGCGTTACAGGTAGAAGCAGCGATATTTTATACTTGTATAGCGCATGATTACGGGTTCACATACTCTCAACCACGATTGTTAGGTTTTAGTGAAGCAAGATTGTTTGTCACAAGGTTTTTTATAGAGAACTACAAAACAATGGATAGGGTTTCACTAGGTGAACAGCTATATTTTATCAATCAAGATAAGGGTTTTTTAGCAGTTTTAGCCGAAAATAAAAACACTAACTTTCACCCTGTTATTATATTCAAAGCCTTATACACCTCGATATTAGCCCAGCTTTATACCTTAGCTGAAAGGGAAGATGATGCTCTTAGTAGCTTGATGAATGCTTCATATTTTTATGGTGCAGAAATACAATTTAGTGCGCCAGTGACAGAACAGCAAGCACAGAGCTTGATTGAAATTGATATTAGTAAACGAGTACAAAAAGCCAATGAAGCAAGGTGGCAAGGTCATGTAGAGCAGCAAAGGCGAAAATATTTAGAGTTGGATAAACAGCGCCAAAGTGATTTAGGTAAAAAACTAACTATTAAGTCTGTAGCAACATGGATATATGAGCATCATAATCAGAACAATTTAGAGTATGAAACTATTAGAGATCACCTTAGCAAAGCACGTAAAGGAGAGTTTACTAACAATTAAAATGTAGTTTGCATTGCATACACTACTATTTGCATCGCAGCCATTACCGTTTACGCTGTATAGATATTCCCTGTCAATTACCCAGCCCGTAAAGTAGCAACCACTGGACGTTACATACCGTAGCGTCATTTAGTGGAGCTACACACATGGACAAGCAACAAGCCACCCAAAACACGCCAGTTATTCCCTTTACTGGTGACACCTCAAACGACACCGAACCAACCACCGCAAATAGTCCAGCTATGCAACTGCCTACTACAGGCATGGGCAGAGCAAAGGATATTTTGCCGTTTCTACCTTTTAGCAAGACCACTTTGTTTGAATGGAGTAAGGACGGGAGGTTTCCAGCTGGCAGAAAGCTATCACCTACTATGACAGCGTGGAGCTATGCAGACATTCACGAATGGCTTAATTCTCACACCTCAACCACTAGCGAGGTGTAACCCATGAATACACGGCAACCAAAAAAGAGCTATAAGCAGATTATCCATAATCACCTACTGGCAGGTAATAGCCTATCCACTTATGAAGCCTTTGATCTATGGCAAATCACATGCTTTTTACAGCGGATCAGTGAGCTAAGAGCGCAAGGCGTAGTAATTCAAGATAAGACCGTAAAACGCAACGGTAAGACGTTTAAACAATATTGGATAGACACGCCAGCCGATGGCAACCATGACGCTACAGGGGTGCAATTATGAGCCAATCAAACGACAGGCTATTACAGATAGCGGACATGCTCGAGCATATCAACGAGCAGCTAGTCTTATTAGCGATTGACACCGAACATTACGCAATGGCATTGCAAGCCGTGCAGACAGACGACCCAATATCTAAAGGCGTTATTCAAGCCGTCATTGCTGCATTGTTTAGGGACTCATTGTTTGCCACTGATGCAAGCGAACAGATGGACAGCGTTCTATCAATGCCTGAAATGGAGGTAACGCGCTATGAGTGATAAACATACCAAAACCAATCTAAAAGCCCGTGACGGGGCACACAATCGCAATGAGCCACATAAACGAGGCTTACTACTTAGCTTTATCATATTCATGGCATGGGTTGCTGGTATTGGCTTAGCACTATCATTAATCGCGTGCCAGCCA
Source organism: Psychrobacter sp. TWP2-1-2 (assembly GCF_049896785.1). Classification (NCBI taxonomy): domain Bacteria; kingdom Pseudomonadati; phylum Pseudomonadota; class Gammaproteobacteria; order Moraxellales; family Moraxellaceae; genus Psychrobacter; species Psychrobacter sp. TWP2-1-2. The sequence goes on from NZ_JAFCVA010000004.1 coordinate 47,088, forward strand.
GTCGATGCAAAACAGATTGCAACCAATACCAACAATGGTTACTATATAGACCTCTCAAAAAACGTTAGCGGACAAGCCAGCCGTTACTCATTGGCTTTTTTTGTGCCTGATAATAGCGCAGCCTCTCAAGCTGTCACTATCTATTCAAGCATAGCCCCACAAGCGCATTTAAGCGCATCAAGGGGGCAAACCATCATATCTATAGCAAGTCACTTGCTAACCGACTATGACGGGTTGACGCTGCAAAATAAAAGAGCCGTAAGGCGAATATGCAGGGCGGTTACTAACGTTACCGAGAGTAAGACCCGTCACCCTATACTTTTACCGTATAGCGTGGCATTAACTCAAAAAACGTTAGGAGGCTATCATGCCTAAATCAATCCGTACGACCTCAAACACTCAAACCACTGCCAATAACACACCAGCGCATCAAGCCCTTAACGGCTTGCATGATGACGGCTTGTCTATTGTCCTAAACAAACAATGCAAGGTCATCGACTTAACCAGTCCTAATGATAACGAAGTGATTTTAATACCGTCACGCATGCTATCGGATATTGCTTGTGATATTGATGGGGCTGCTACTGCCTTATATGATGTTGGACAGCTATTAGCACTCATGCACTATGACAAGATAGAAGCGCATACAGTGCCAGCATTGGCACGCCTAGCACATGATGCCACCGACACATGGGCAAGCCTACTATATGAGAAATTAGAGGGCATTAACGACACCCTAGCAATGACAGGTTACGGCAAGGAGGGCAGCCAATGAAACGCTACCCACCAAAGCAAAGCCGTAAGCACGCCAAGCGCAAAAGCTACTACAAAAAGTATAGAGCAGCGCGTAAGCCGAACCAGTCACAAGCAAGGGGGAATAAATGACCACCACACTACAAACCACCAGCCATGAAAAAGCCCATGCGGACAACATGGGCGCTGATAATATCTTACAAGGTTGCAAACCACCTACAGATGAACAGCTGGCAGGCTGTCCTTTTTTAATCAAACTCAAGGACATGTTAGAACCTGAACGACTGCTATTTTCTACAGACGACACTACTATATATTATGGTGATGATGTTGGCAAAACCGAAGCCACCGCTGACACGATAGCTATAGCAATCACCGATAGGCAAAAGCAACCCGTAGGCGCAGTATTCTACACACCAAACAGCAAAGCAAAGCCCATTGTTATTGATCCTACAGGGTATGGCGCTATCGTCATTGGTGAGGTAAACAAAGCCAATGAGATAATTGCTTTTGATGATGCAGAATATGGCATTGATGCTTATCAATGTATGGCAGACGACAAAACAACCTTTATTATTAGCCCTCAAAAGACAAAGCAATCCTTTAAAAAGATGGTGCAGCATTGGAGTAGCGGATCACTGCTAACCGTACCAATGACCATAGATAACAAAGGCATGATAAATCTATTGGCAGGCGTGAATGCTAGGGCATTGGTTACCATAGCTGATATTCTCACAATGCTACATGCTAACCATAGTTATGAGGCAATACTGGCAGCTGATGAAACTCAAATCATTAACCTAAAAGACACCGCTTACTATCCTGAATGGCGCGATGATCCACAGCTGAATGAACCGATGATTTATGCTGATGGGCGTTTTGAGCTATACCATGATGGACTGTTTTTTGTGAAATATAACGATGACGACCCAGCAAACATAACCTTTAAGTTTAAGGCGTTTGTTTGTTCACCGATTGAGGTTATCGCAAAGACTAGGGACACAAGCAGCGGTACATGGGGGCGGTTATTGCAATGGCGTGATGATGACAGCGAGCTACACACATGGTCAATGCCACTTGCTTTATTACAAGGTGATGCAAGGGAATACCGCAAGGAGCTAGCCAGTCAAGGATTGAACATTACCACCAACCCCAAACAGCGCAGTTACTTAGACACCTATATTCAAAACTACCCTATTCATAAACGGGCGTTATGCGTAGATAGGCTGGGCTGGCATGAGGCACAATATATATTGCCTGATGGCGCAATAGGCAGCGATGGTAGGCAGTTAATCGTCTATCAGTCTGCCCATGCAATCAACAGCACCATAGCCCAGCAAGGCACACTAGAACAATGGCGTGATGAGCTATGCAAACCACTAGCAGATCAAAGCCGTTTTGTTTTCTCTATTGCTTGCGCGTTTGCTGGTCAATTACTTGAACTGTTAGATGATGATGGGGGCGGCTTTCACCTTTTAGGATCATCAAGCATGGGTAAGTCATTATCACTTAAAACAGCGTCTAGCGTATGGGGCAAGCCTGACAGCTATACTAAGACATGGCGCAGCACTGATAACGCCTTAGAGGGCACAGCAAGCGAGCATAACGACAGCTTTTTACCACTTGATGAAATCAGCGAATGTGATCCACGGATAGTAGGTAACAGCGTTTACATGCTGGCTAATGGCAAAGGCAAAGGACGTAGCACCACCACAGGACATAATCGCACTGCTAAGACATGGCGCATTATTTTCCTATCTAATGGTGAAGAGTCACTACAGAACTTTATGGCGCAAGCAGGACAAAAAACCAATGCAGGTATTGAGGTTCGAGTAGCGCATATTGATGCTGATGCTGGTCAAGGTTTAAAGACGTTTGATAGTTTGGTACTGGCAGACACAGGCGCAGCACAAGCCGATAAGATCAAGGAGTTATCACACACTTACTATGGTGCAGCTGGTATCGCATGGCTAGAACATATCACCAATGACAAAGCAGCGACCACAGCCACCGCTAGGCAGCTTGTAAGTGACTTTATGAGCAACTACAGCGACCTTGCACCACAAGCGCATAGAGTGGCTAAAAGGTTCGCTATTGTGGCTGCTGCTGGTGAGATGGCAACACTGGCAGGTATTACAGGCTGGCAAGCAGGACAAGCAACCACAGCCGTTATGACATGCTTAGATAATTGGCTTGATAACTATGGGCGTGATGGTGAGCATGAGCAGCGCCAAATCATTAAACATATTCAAGCATTTATTGAATTGCATGGTAGTAGTCGCTTTCAACCATGCGAAAAGTCTTTTTATACTGACAATGAGCAAAAAGTAACTAACCGTGTTGGCTATCGTAAGCAAGGCAGCAATGATTACTACTTTTATATCAATGCGTTTGAAAAAGAGGTATGCACACCGTATGAGCTTAAAAAGGTAACGCAAGTATTAGATGATGCTGATCTGCTAGTTACCAATGAAACCAACAAAAAGACGTTTAGAGTCCCAGCACCAACAGCAAAGAACCCTAAAGCCCGTACGCGTGTTTATGCCATCAAAAGTGACATACTAAGTTATGAAACTGATAAAAGCGTAGGGACAGCGCGGACACAGCGGACACACCATATAGGGCAAGGGTTAGAGGCTGTCCACAGCCAAAGGGACACACGCGGACACAGCGGACACAGTGAGCCACAAGTAGATGAACTGTCCGCCTACCCAAAAACACGGGGGACAGCTGCAAACCCAGTAACCACGGGCAATGTCCCCTTGTCCGCCTTGTCCGCCACTAAAAAGCAAGGTACAGCAAAACAGAGTGTAATTGATCCTAATAATGAAATACCACCGTTTGGCAGTGAAATAGATTATTCATAATTCATTAATGATTTAACAAAGGGTAGGCGTTTATCGTCTGCCTTTTTTTATGGACTGCAAAAACCTAAGGGAAACCTAAGGTTAGGCGCTCAATACTCACTTGCAAATCACGGGCAGCATGTTGTCATTTGTTTACATTCAAACCAGTTTGACGACTGCCAGCATGTTAATAAATGTTAAGGTTTAAAACTGAATAAGTGGCACTCAATGGACAGACCAAGCCCTTTTTATAGTGTAAAGAAACTAAGGAAACCCTAAGGTTTTAGATAAGTCCAGTTTTGGACGTATCGCATTCAAAGGGTAGTTTCTTAACAAGTACGAGCATGAGAAAAACGGTAAGGTTACGGTTAGTTTTCGGACACGTTAGAACCTCACATTCATTTCATTACTGGCAGCACCTACCACCCCATGATTGCCACAAGGTTAGAACCGTATAAAACCGTACATTCAAAACCGATTAATACAGCCACCGACTTGACAGAACTTAACATTTTGCACAGCCCAAAACCTGATAAAACCTTACATTCAAAACCAAATCACACGCCGCCCCAATATGACAAAACTTGACATTTTGCAAGGCAGCCACCCATCATTGCTAGTATCACAAAGCCATACAGCATAAGGACTTAGCTAATTAACGGACAAGTATCGCGCGCGCACGCGAGGCAAGCAACAATGACAGAGGTTTTCATACATTATAAAAAGGAGTTCTTCGAGTCCACAAAGGGGTATTTTTCGGACTGTTTTAAAAGGACTGGGGTAATTTTCGGACATCGTAGAGGGTAGTTTTTGGAGTCCATAAAAAGGGACTGTTTTCGGACTGTTCTAAATCGACTAAGGGTAATTTTGCGAGTCCATAAAAGGGACTTTATGCACAGGTATCGTAAGGGACTTTTCGGACACCGTAAGAGGGCTAAAAATGTATTGTTGGACACGTTAGGGCTAGTTTATGGAACAGTACGCGCACGGGGCATATTTTGCCCATGATTGGTAGTTTCTTAACAGGTATCGAGGGGCTGCATAAGGGACTTTTTGGACAAGTATCGTAGGCGCATGATTTACAGCGGTCAGTAGTAGGTTAAAGTCATGTTAAAAAATCAAAGCACACCTTTTGTCAGTCATGCTAAGGTATAGTTTATTGAATGAACACCAGTAGGCGAATAGATGAACAAATTAATCCCTATGATCTTACTATCACTGACAGCTTGCCAGCCTATAGACAATACAGTTAATGATACTGATGATGTTATAGAGGTTACTGATATTTATTGGTCAAGTTATGGCAATGTTGAGCCATACCCGTTTACTACTAAGTATGGTCACATTGCTTGCAGCTTGAACGAAGTAACATATTATCCTGATGATACGATCAATGATGAGTCGCAAGTAGGCTTACCACTGAACAAACTGGCTCAGAAAAGACAAGATGAAATTGGTATGAAGCCAACCGTATCAAACGCTATCAAGCCTAATGCTGATTTATCCGAAGTTATTAGAATGGGGCTAGATAGGTGCAAGCAGACAAAGGCGCGGTTAGAGAAATTTAGATCAGAAAGCGGTATGTAGAAAAATCAAATTTGCCCAATGATTTAGATAACTTATATAGTGATCGTGTTTGAACTAACTTTAAGGTAGTAAATATCATGAGATTATTAAACCAATTATCCACATTCCTATCAGGCATTATAGTTTTAACAGTTTGTTCTTTGGGAGTAGCAAGTGCCAATAATGAATATGCCATGGTTGCAGCCGAACCATCTAGTGCAGAAGCATACGCAAAAGCACAAGCAGCAGGAAAAGTAGCTAGGGCAGAAGCATACGCGAAAGCAGACGCAGCCATTGCAAAAGCAAACGCAGCCATTGCAAAAGCAGAAATAGCTAGGACAGAAGAAAAAGCAGCTAGGGTAAAAGCACACGCAGCTAGGGCAGAAGCGGACGCAAAAGCACTCGCAGCTTGGGCACAGTCCAGTGCAGAAGCAAAAGCAGATAGGGCGGTATCATTCAAGAGGCTTGAGCTGAAGGAATTAAGCACACATTGAGCGACATCTTATGCAGCGGTGCCAGCGACCTTATGCAAGTATGCAAGCAATAAGAAAGCGTTTGAATTGGCATGAAAACCCTAAAAGCATGCGCTATAAAAGGAGTAAGTGCGAGTTCATGCAAAGAAAACGCACACATTTAAGCGCCATTATTGAGCGCGTGCAGTCATTAGCAATTCAACCCCATGCAAACAAAGTGCACGCCCTAAACTTTTAATTACGCGGACGCATAAAAATCACTTAGGCAGCGGTCACCGCTTGTGAAGTCCTGAACAATTACACCGCCCTATAATGTTGAGAAATGTTGAAACATTAAATAGTGCAAACAATTACAAAATAATCTTTAGTTGATAGGGTAGGCACTGAATAACAGTAAAATCAAAATCTATTGTTGGTATTATGGTTGGTATCGTCTTATTTTTAACTTTAAATAGTTATAAAAATCAACTACTTGCACTTATAGTTTAGTTTCCGCCATCTCCACCAAACAACGATAATGGGCTGACCGTCATAGACGGTTAGCCCTTTATTTTGGGCGTTTTCTGGGTTTTCATTACCTCGTAGGGGTATGGCGAACCATATAGAATGTTGGTATTAGAGTTTATACATACTCTCAATACCAACAAAGGATAGCCCAATGCCCTTAACTCATACCGTCATCAATAAGCTACAGCCCAGTAGCACCTCGATTGATACAAAGCGACCTGACAAACATAGTGACGGTAACGGGCTGCAATTATGGGTGCGTTACACTGGCGTTAAGTCATGGATCAGCGCATACCGTTGGCAAGGTAAACAGCAAACCCTCACTATTGGAACTTATCCAGTAATGAGCCTTCAAAATGCACGCCAGCGCAATATTGAGATCAAACGCTTAATAGCTGATGGTGTGAACCCCAAAGATCATAAAAAAGAGCAGCAAGCCATCCAAGACGGTTCAAATATTTTCGATAACATAGCCCAGTCATGGTATGCAGAACGCAAAACCTACCTAGCAGAAAGCACCTTTACCCGTAACTATTCCGCCTACATGCGTGATGTTAAGCCCTCTATTGGTCAAAAGAACATCAATGATATAACCGCGCCTGATATATTAGCCATTGGCAAAGCAGTAGAAAGCCGTGGCGCTAATGAAATGGCAAGGCGTACTATTAGAGAAGTAGGGCAGATATTCAAACATGCGATACGCAATGGACTAGCCACACATAACCCAGCCACAGACCTAGCCGAAGCCATCAAGCCACATAAAACCGTCAATCATAGTGCTTATCTACTACAGCCCCCAAGGCCTTGATACGTCAGATATTTAATGACTCAAAGCAATCAGCTGGTGCTCGCACCATTGCCGCTATTCTATGGTATCAGCACAGCGTCAGAATGACCCGCTATCTGGCAGGTAAGCTTATGAGAAGCATGGGACTGAAAAGCTGTCAGCAAAAGATGCACAAATATAAGCATGCGGATCAGATGCATAGAACCTATGAAAATATCCTAAGGCACAATTTCAGTCCAAGCATGCCTAATCAAGTCTGGACAGGAGACGTGACTTACGTTAGAGTTAAAGGTGGCTGATGCTATTTAGCGGTAGTGTTAGATTTGTTTGCACGTCGTGTCGCGGGCTTTGCTGTCTCAGACTCACCCGAAGCATACTTACCAGTAAAGCACTACAGATGGCGTATCACACGAGACTCAAACCAAATGGTGTGCTGTTTCACTCTGATCAAGGCACGCATTACACTATCAAGGCATTTGCCGAATCCATTGCTAATTGTGATGATATGAAGCAAAGTATGAGTCGAAAAGGAAACTGCTGGGACAATGCGCCTACTGAACGCTTCTTTAGAAGCTTTAAAACCGAGTGGATACCAAAGGGTTGCTATGAGAATATCTTTGAAGCTAAAAGTGCCATCACTGACTATATTTGGGGCTATTATCAAACGGTGAGACCGCACAGCTTCAATAATTGTTTAACACCAATAGAACAAGAGAGACGCTACTTTAATCAAAACCTCTTATCAGATGTCCTAAATTAGTTGACCACTACACTCCCTGCGCTTTGTTCTTTGCTGCCTCGTTAATGTTAATAGTCTGGGTCTGTGCTCCCTTGATGCAGCGTAGTGTCGCTAATGGTTTACCACCCACTAGTCCAAACTTATAGACAAAACCAACGAGCATTTTTACATTAATCAAACCTTGACTATTGGTCTGTTTGACAATTTCTCGTCCTCTATAATAAATGATAAACCTAGTATTTTTAACAGGCTGTTTATTATGATCTTTTATTTCTATATTGAATGCTTCTACAGGCAGTAAAGCCCTTATTGTTTTACCTTGATGACTGCTATTTACTTTGAAATGTGTTACTGCTTGCAATTTGCCATTGCCAGCCACACAGACTTCTATATCTTGACCGACTTCTGCTGTGATATTAGATTCTATACCATTATTACCGGTACGATGCTCTTTGGGTTTGCTTTTGTAAATAAGGTAGTAGCGCAAATTAGTAATAGGCTTTTGGGTATTACCTTCAACGATTTTAATAGTGAAGGTGACATTTTTTAGTGCCTCAGGAGATGAGGGTTGTTGTGCTTGTTGCTGTTTGTTTTGTTTGTTACGTTGATCTTGAGAAGATTGGTCTGGTACAGGCATAGGCTTGGGTGAGCTAGGCTTACTAAGGGTATCCGTTGCCTTGATGCTGCCTGTTATATCTATAGTAGAAAATTTTTAAAGATAACTATTTAAAATTCTTCACTTTGAGCTGCATATGTTTTCAAGGAATTTATGCATATATCAGAAGTTTCGTATACAAATTTAAACCAACCCTCTGAATCTTTATAAAGGTGAATACCGGGATTTTGTATTAAATTTTCATCATATTTACAGTTCATTGTCGAGAATTCTTCAAGATTAAGTTTGTCACATTTTCGCTCTTTATCAGATAGTAATGGATCAAAGCCCCAAACTGTTAAACTATTACTAATGTTCATAGGCTTCACTTCGTCGTGTGAGCATACTGATGTAAAGTTAGAAACGGATAGTTTTGATATTACTTCGGTTTCATTTATTTTTGCACTTGATGTAGTTGTACTACTGTTGTAGCAAGAAGACAGTACAAACATAGAAAAAAGAACAAAAGAAAGGTTTTTCATAATTATTTATCCGCATTGTCTAAAAAAGAATTAGGGTTAATTAAGTCGCTTCTACGTTTGAATTTGCCACCCGCTGCTCCTTTGATTGTAAGATTAGAGGTATCGCTAGTATTTGAATACATTTCAAGATGTAACATGTTGCTTGGAACATTAATACCCTTAAGTTTTCCAACAGCTCCAATAGGCTGGCCTCTGATTACTTCATCTTCTGCTTTGACTTTTATAGAACCAGGTGCTAACTCTCCATATCTGATAATATGGTTTTGATGTTTAATGGTCACAAAATCAGTGCCTGCATAAAAGCCACCAGTACTTAACACAATACCTGATTCCATTGCTCTTACAGTCGTTCCAGTCGGCGCATATAGATCTGCTCCTGCATGTTTGCGTTTACCACTTGAACGATTGCTTCCAAAAGATCTCATACCTGATTTGTAATCTGCAGTTGCATTTATTGGCAACGGGTATAAGTAGTTTTTAGGCTTCTTAGCCTTATAAACATAAGCAGTACCGTTTTTATCACTATTAGCGACGATAGTACCTTTCTTAATTTCCTTACCATTCTCGTTAACTATCACCGCAATGCTGATACCCACATCTGAATCATGTGTACGACCTCTTGTGCCATCACTGCCAGTAGTAGATGGGTTTTTGCCATATTTAGTGGATTGAGTCCAATAGGTTAATCCTGATAAAGGCTTATTGGTAGCTTCATCTAAAAACTTAATCGTGATCTTTGCTTGATCTGTCTTAACTTCATGAGTAGGGCCTTGTTGTGTTACTTTGTCATTGCGTATGACAGTGCCTTTACTAACATCGCTTGAAGTACTAGGTTTCGTAGGGGTTGGTTTTTGAGAGGACGGCGTAGTGGAGGGTGCATTACTAGAGGTAGTAGAGCCTGCTGAACTGCTATTATTTTCAATCAGTTTATCAGTGCTGTATATCCATTCAGTTGAGCCATTAGTGACAATATTACTGGTAAATCTATTTGCTGCTACATGAATGACTTTTAGTTGCTGACCTGCTAGTGCTTTGACAGTGGCTATGCCTCTTGCATTCGCTTTTCTAATCCCAGAGGTGCGACCGCGATAGACGGTTTTAAATTGATAGTTAGGAACAGGCTTTTTGTTCTTATCAATGAATATAAGTTGTAGGGTTACCACAGGGACTTTGAGTACTTTGGTCTGTCCGTTCAAGTCGCCTGTCACTGGAAATGCCATACTGTAGATGGATTGCTTTTTACCGCCATCATCATCAAGGTAGACGCCAATAGATTGGCTAACATCAGCTTTTATACCTGATTCAAGACCTGAGCTATCCGTTTTATGGGGTTTAATGTTGTTCTTGTACTCAAGATGGTAGGTTGTATTGGATAGGGGCTTACCTGTGTCGCCTTCTACTAGTTTTATGTTGAAAGTAACTTCACTTAATATATCATCGTCTTTTTCAGAAGTTGCGACTGATACTTCATTGCTTGTAGTATCATGTTGATTTTGACTATCTCTTATATCTGTTTCATGTTTTTCTAAACTAGACTTAAAGCCATTGCCTGTATCTACTATTATTGTTGCCACAATGTCTTTGCCAGTAGGTAGAATTTTTAGATTACTACCTTTTTTATCCTTTAGATAAGTTCCATTAACTATAAATCTAACACCCATCTCTATTCGAGCAAAAAAGACGGGTAATTGTCCTTTACTGTTTGTTTTTAAGTTAGATAAGACAGGGATCTTTTTGCCAGAAGCGAATCTTATGTCAACGCTTAATCCATCCATTGACAAACCTTTATTGTCATGCAAAGTAACAAATATTTTTGAACGTTTAAATCGTAACCATTGAAAATCATCCTTTTCAGTTCCACTAATTGAAACAATTTCTTTTTTATTATCATTTACCCAAACAGGTATTTCAGTAGTATAAAGACTTGGTTGATCTCTATGGAGTTGTTTCTGAGCCTTTGGACTCCAATAAAATACAACGCCATTAGTATCATCTTTAACTTTACCTTCATAAATTGGCTGAACAGTATTAATAATATTCTTGACAATTCGACCAACTTTATCTGAGTTAAAATTGTTGGCATTAAGTTTAGTCATTGCGTTACGGTAAGGTTTGGTGTTGTGTGTGTAGGCATCAAAACCTGTTGTAGTAACGATACCATTAATAGTACTGTAATCTGTCCAATTCCCAAATCCAATTCTATTTCTTATAGAGTGGGCGATTACTTCCCAACTACGCGTGCTACTAGCACCAGCTTCACCATAAATAGTAGCTACAAAAACTTTAAACTCTTTACTATAGCTCATATTAACTCTCGCAAGCGTTTTCAATTTCGAGTGTGATTAAATTAGATTGCTTTCCGAAAGCATATAGATGTAGAGTTCCTTTATTATCAATAAATGCATCTTCTTTAAATATCTGGTGTAATGGTTCTGTATTCAGAAGTTCTTGATAATCCTCATTATCCTTATACATTGCCATATTTGAAAAATCATAGAGTAATTTATTGAAGGGTTTTTTATCACTTAAAATTCGAGAGAATACTTTATGTTCATTCCAGTCTGCATAAATGATACATTTCCTATTTTTATCGAATAAAATTTCATTGTCTTTTGTTAAGAATAAATCTTTACTTGTGATGTAATGTCCATATCCACAAGGGCTACCACAGGATATATGAAAATAATAGAGATTATCATCAATTTTTTTTATATCACTGATTTTATTAGTATCAAATTTGACTATCTCTTTACTCTTACCTTCAAGTATACGATATACAGAACATATATCTTGTGAACAAGTCTTTATAACTGAAAAATTCTCAGCATCTTGCGCTAAGCAAAATTGTGTTATCAAACAAGTTGATAATACAGCTATTTTTGCAATATTTTTCATTTTAGCTCCATTTTCTAGCTTACTAAGAATGTTTCTTGAAAATAAAAATATTTAACAGCAGAAATCGTCATCATCGTCTTCAATATCAGAATTAGATTGTTCTCCATCAAAAGGATTAAATGAACCAATGATATCTTCCTCGTTATGTGCGTTCTCACATTGTTTAGAGAAGTAAGCGCCCTGTTCAAACACAAACTCAACCTTATCAGCCTTATCCCCAAACACTCTTAAAGTCTGACCATCTTCATCAAGCTTACCCTCAAACTCTGTTCCTTTAGAGTGATTTATCAGTTTGTAGCTAATACCTTGATCTATAAAATCTTGCGGTAACAGCTTTTTAAGATCAAATGCCTTGCTAAACAATCCCGAGGTCGGTAAAGCAACCACTGGCGCATTCACTTTAGCCCCACCCACCAAACCCTTCTTCACCGCTTTGATCTTAATCACCCCCGGACACACCAGTTTAATCCCACTATCATCAATCGTAATCGATGCTCCTGCTGACGTTTGCAGCTTGATCCGCTTAGGACTCGACACATTCACCTGTCCCGACTCACTACCAATCGTCATACCTTGCTGACTGTGCAATTGCATCTCACCGCCTTGTGCCTGAATACCAAGTGGCTCTCTATTGGCACTGATATGTAGACCTGACCGATCGGCTTGACTACCAACCCCAGAGAGCGAATCAATCGTATTTGCCGTCAGCGTATAATTGCCTGCCACCACATCCGACTGGGTACTGCCTGATTGTCTGACTATTGTTTTCGCCGTCCATAGGGTATTACTTGCTGACGCTAAGATACTGTCTTTACTGACCAGCATCACATCAGCAGCGCCCAATACTTCCGTATTTAGCGTCTCATCGATGATTTGTGCGCTGGTTTTAAACGCTTTTATCGATTGATTGGCGGTCTGCATGGCTGCTGTGGATTGCAAATGTGCCTGCTTGGTCTCTTGAAAGGTCTCGCTCAGCTCAGTGCCCAGTTTTAGTTGACGTTGTCCTGCATCATTGACCCAAGCAGACTCGTGCTCGCTTTGACTATGTCTGATATCAAAGGTGGAGAGCAGTACTCCAGACTCACCTGTAATTTGCAAACCATGGTCGGTTGCTAGATTAATACCTTGTCCACTGATTGATGATTGATGATTGCTATAACGATGACGTAGCACGCCAAGCTCAAGTACGTGCTCATCAGGGGCAAAGGTGGTGCTAGAAGTGATGGTTGGTGTTTCAGCATTGGCACGTGATCCTGTATTCACCGACCACTGCATTCCTATCTGGTTGGGCGTATCATCAAAGCTTAGGGTCACTTCAGAATCAGACGTCAGCCCATATTGAGCAATACCAGAGATCCAACCACTGTGAGTATCATCTTCACTAATTTGCGAATGACCCAAACCACCACCATGCCAACGAGGAGAAGATCCGCCTTGCAAGTTGTGCCTATTCGATAAGCCTGCGTCACGAGTGGTGATGTCTTTGTCATCGATATCGCCCATACCGATACCGTCATAAAGCGACCTGCTAATCACAGGACTGTCGATATCGCCATACCAATGGTTAAGCAGCACCGACTGTCCCAGCCTTGGCGCAAACTGCCAACCATGCGTGCTACCAGATGAAAGTTGCAATGAGCGCAGGGGCGGGGTAGTGCCATCATCATGAGGGCTGATACCTGACCAGACAGGCGTAGTAATAGTTTGCTGTAGATTGTCAGTACTGACACTTGAGTCATAGCTGGGGGAGGCTGATAAACCTGTGTCACCAGTACGTGCTTGGGTGAGACCCGTGTAAGTGCTACTGGCAAAGGATAAAGAACTGGGATAAGGGCAATAAGGAATAGCTGCGTCAAGTAACGTCGCTGATACCCAAATCCCAGTATTGCGGGCGATGTCAAAGCCATGTTCAGGTATTGAAAAGTGACTGTGATTCATTGCATGACAGTGCATATGCTGAGCAGTGCGCTGTAACCACTGTTTGATAAATATTTGATGATGGTATGAAACGCTATCGTTGTCAGGCTCAATACCGATTAAGGTAACCGCGATACAATGCGTCGATAAGCTTCCAATAGAGGGTAGGTTATTGATACTCACTGGGCTACCGACACTTAGACCACGCATGGCTCCAGTCGCTTGATAAGTTTCGCGCTGACAGTGATTGGCAGATATCCATTGCTGTGCAAGATGAGCGGCGGCATCATCGCTGTGCACGCGAGACGGCGCACCAATTAATACCGTCGTGTCATCTATCGCAAGCAGTGACTCATCTACTGCTTGACCTTCATAAATAGTATCTGCCGCCAACCCATCTGCTCGTACTATTACCCTATCACTGCCAAGTTGCTGCGACCTCATTTGTAGCGTATTGACACTATCTTGACCTGATTGTACGGATGATTGGGCATAACTATAGGTCAGCGGTATGAGCTCGCCTGTGTCTAAACCATCAACCAAACACCACGTGCCAAGCTCATCAACGCAATTCCCTGACACCCATAAAGTCGATATACCAATATCAGCGAGCAGTCCAGTGATGAATTCATAGTCGCTGACATCCGACTGGGTGCGCATTGATAAAGGTGCCGATAAACGTGCGGATGATTCATCATCGGATGACAAAAGAGACTCAGATATTTGCCAATTTAAATCGTAATCACTAAGGATGAGGGTAACAATATCGAGCGTCGATTGATTGATAAAACTGCGGGTATGTATCGACTGTGCCAACTGCCAATCGGGGCTAACAACTTCTAAAGTATAAAAGTGCATCGCGCCATCAGATTGCTGATAACGGATGCCACGTATCAGCCCAGTACGACAGCTAGCGGTACGATCAGCGGAAAACGTGGTTAAGCATATCGGAGCATTGATTAATGATAAACAAGCGTTCGATTCGATAAAATTATAACTAAACACTAGTATGTCAATATTATCAGATTGATTAATGCCGCTTGCACCGCAAAACGCAACAGGGTAAAAGGTGTTTATCGTTGAATTATCAGTATGAACGGTAATATTATGTAGACGATTGGTCTTAGAAGGCATAAGAAGGGTACCGTTACTGCTTATTTTATACCAAGAAAATGGCTTGAATGGGTGACTTACTAAATTATTTATTAAGAAAAGTATAGAGTTTATTGAAATATTGTCAAGTATATGTATAATCAACCTCATTGATTTTTTATAATTAATGAACTTTAGTTATATTTATTTCTTTTAAAAATCTATCCTTTTATATTTTTAGTGATGATACTGTTGTTATGAATCCTATTTATCGTACTAAACTTGCCACCGCAGGTCTGCTATCAGTCTTACTTAGCGCGTCTTTATTGACAGCGGGTTGTGGCACCACTGCTCAGAAAAATGTACAAACCACGGTCAGCAAACCAATAGTGAAGCAGTTGAGTGAGCCTTCGCTTGCCTATTTGTCAAACGGCAATCAACTTAGCAGTGAAGCGTGGATGACTATTGCCAAAAATAACTATGAAAAAAAACGCTATGCACGGGCATTGAGAGCAGCTAATGAAGCTCTAAGCGTTGATAGTGAAAGGCTTGATGCACGTCAGCTTGCCATGCTTTCAGCAGTTAAAGTGATGGAAAGTAATATTGATGCTTATCACGATAATAGTTTGATGAATAGTGGTGATAAGGCGACACTGAATGAAACGCTCACCAATATCACCACTTTAGTTAACGCGTCTAATTAAAATAATGTTGAGCAGGCGCATGTATTTATCTCACACCAATAATGGCGAGCACCGACTTACAATGACCAGTATCAGAAGCAATATTAGAGTCAGTTTTACGCTATCCAAAGCGTTTTTGGCAGGTCTATTCATCATGGGTTCAGCAATGACTACCGCCCATAGTGAGCTTGTCATACAAGAAAAAGACCCCGGTTCTAGCATCATAAATCAATTTTCGGCACTCAAAAATGCTGATGCAAAATCACCGCAACTGCATCAACTGGTCACGGATTTGAATCAAAGAGTATCTCGTAATCCTAATGAATCGCTAGCATGGGAGATTTTGGCGCAGATTTATTCTAACAATGGCTATCATGCTTATGCTGTTTACGCAGCCAGTGAAGCCATTGATCTGGGTCAAAGCACTGCTAAGCTAAAAAAGATACTACTCAATAGCAGCGCTATCGTCTCCCAAAGCCAACTGCAATCAGATTATCTCACTGATGAAGTGGATGCAGCGTTTTTGAAGGAGTATCAGTACGCTTTAAGTAAAATATATGGTGATATCTATGGTTTCAATTACGACGAATCTTTGCCGAAACCACCAGCGCCAGTCGTCAAGCCTAGAAGCGGTAGATCAGGCACTAAATCAAAACCTCAGCCCCACGTGTCTGTAAAAAAAGCATCGAAGCCTATTAAGAAAAAACCAGCCGTAAAAAAACCGCCACGACCACCAAAAGTTAAGCCTGTTACTAAACCTTCACCTACCAAAAAAAGTAACGCCAAATCGACTGATCCATTCAGTATATTGCGTTCAAACTAGACATTGCTGAGGTAACTTATTATGGCAAAGCAAGACAGTGTACAAAAGAAACTCGCAAAAGTACGTGCGCCTCGGGTGCATCTGACTTATGACGTTGAAGTAGGCGATGCGATCGAAACCAAGGAGATTCCTTTTGTGGTCGGCGTTTTGGGAGAGTTTTCAGGAGATTCAACCCTTGAACAACCACGCTTTAAAGACAAAAAGTTTGTCGAAGTAGATTTAGATACCTTTGATGAGGTGATGTCAGGTCTAGCACCGCGTGCGACCTTTCGAGTAAGCAATGACTTAAGTGATAAAGGCGGCGAATTCGCGGTTGATTTGGCATTCAATAGTATCAACGATTTTCGTCCTGAAGCGGTTGCTGATCAAATTGAGCCACTAAAGCAATTGGTACAAGCACGAGATCGCTTGGCAGATTTACGCAACAAAATATCGGCCAACGAAAAACTTGAAGACCTATTAGATGACGTGCTTAAAAATACTGAGCAAGTCAAAAAAATGGCGGAACAAAATCAAAACGACGGTGAGGATTAAACGATGAGTGCCCAAGCCCAGCAAAATCTAGCACCTGATGCGTTAAATAATGACAGTTACGACTTACTCGAAGAAATCATCAATAAAAGTAACGTTGCCAAGTCTGATGACGAAAAAAATCGTGCCAAGTCGCAAATTGCAGAGCTTGCCAATGAAGTCATGCAAGGCACCGTAACGTTGTCAGACAATTTGGCCGCATCGATTGACGCGCGTATTGCCCAAATTGACGCGTTGATCTCCAAGCAGCTGACCACCGTCATGCACGCGCCCGAGTTTCAAAAGCTAGAGTCCAGCTGGCGTGGCTTGCATTATTTATGTAGCCAGACTCCGTCGGAATCCATGCTAAAGATTCGTATGATGAATACTACGAAGCGCGAACTGACTAAAGATTTTCAATCGTCAATTGATTTTGATCAAAGCACGCTGTTTAAAAAAATATACGAAGAAGAGTTCGGTAGCTTCGGTGGTGAACCTTATGCCGCTATCGTTGGTGACTTTGAATTTACTCGCCAAAACTCAGACATGTATCTGCTTGAGCAATTGTCTCATGTTGCGGCCGCTTCTCATGCACCCTTTGTGTCGGCGGCTTCCGCTGAAATGTTTGGTCTCGACTCCTTTACCGACATTGGTCGCCCGCGAGATTTGTCAAAGATATTTGAAACCGCTGAATATATACGCTGGCGCGCGTTCAGACAGTCAGAAGATGCGCGATATGTTGCGTTAACCGTGCCTAGCTTTTTAGGTCGTCTGCCTTACGATCCTAAAGATGGCACAGTAGTCGAAGGGTTTAACTTTACGGAAGAAGTCTCTGGTAATAATCATGACGATTATCTATGGGTGAACGCGGCTTATGCGTTCGCTTCACGCTTGACGGCTGCTTTCTCTGACTATCGTTGGTGTGCTGCCATTCGTGGCGTTGAGGGTGGTGGCTTGGTTGAAGGGTTACCTGTTCATACTTTTAAGACTGACGAAGGGGATTTGGCACTTAAGTGTCCAACGGAAATCTCTATCACCGATCGCCGAGAAAAAGAGTTAAGCGACTTAGGATTTATCCCGTTAGTCCATTGCAAAAACACCAATTACGCTGCTTTTTTTGGGGCGCAGTCAGTACAAAAAGCCAAAACTTATCAAAACGATGATGCCAACGCCAATGCTGCGCTATCGACGCAGATCCAATACATTATGGCGGTGTCACGTATTGCCCATTACCTAAAAGCAATGATGCGCGATAAGGTAGGTAGCTTCTTAGCACCTGGTAATGTTGAGTCGTTTTTAAATGACTGGATTTCTCGTTATGTCTTGCTAGATGACGGCGCCTCACAAGAAGCAAAAGCCCAGTACCCACTGCGCGAAGCTTCTGTACAAGTTGTAGAAGTGCCGGGTAAGCCTGGTGTCTACAAGTCCGTGGTCTTTTTGAGACCACACTTTCAACTTGACGAATTGTCTGTTTCTTTGCGTCTGGTCACTCAACTGCCGCAATCTAGCAACAGCTAATCGTTTATTAAAAACTAACGTGAAATTTAAATTTTAAAAAAGGTATGTGATATGAAAGATATTTATATTCAGTTCCGCGGTAAATATAAAATTGATGGCGAGTCTCGTGATAGCGAGCATAAAGGTTGGCTTGAAGTAAACACTTGGGATCACTTGATCCGTCAGCCAAAATCAGCGACAGCAAGTAGCGTTGGTGGTCATACTTCTGAGCGTTGTGAGCATGCTGACATGACGTTTATGAAAGATTTGGACTCGACCAGCCCTAAACTATGGGAAGCGTGTTCTGCTGGTTATACTTTTGATGAGATCCAAATTGATTTTTATCGTGCTAACGGTGACAAACGCGTTAAATATCTTGAAGTAAAACTTAAGCATGCGCTGATCGCAAGTGTCGAGCCAACGGTACGTTCTGAAGGCGTACCAATCGAAAAAGTCGGTATCAAATATGCTGCTGTTGAGTGGACTTACACCCAGCAAGATATCGATGGTACTGCTAAAGGCGCTGTGACTAAAAAATGGTCACTAGCCAACAACACTGCTACTTATACCGCCTAATTTAGGTTGTATCAGGTGTCATCTATTGTGTCGTACCGAAAAAGAAAGGTTTATATCTAGGCCTTTCTTTTTTGTTTGTTAAATAGGAATGATTATATCAATGAATTACGCCACTAACGCCTCTAACAAAGAAATTGGCTTTCGCCCAAATTTGTTTGAACAGTTATTTGATGATCAGCCCCGTCATTTGTCGCATGAGCTCGTGGTTCGTCGTCTTAATATCGATGAGCTAAAATCTTCTGTTGCACGAGACCTTGAAGCTTTATTAAATACGCGTTGTGTGGTGTCAAGTAAGCTTCAATCCTATCAACACGTGCGCTCATCGATATTGAATTTTGGCATATTAGATTTTGTGGGACTCAGCAGTGCCAATCCTACTGACTGTGATTATATCTGTCGCCAAATCGCCCAAACAGTCGAGCAACAAGATACCCGGCTAAAAAACGTTCGCGTCTCGTTAGATATTGGCGCTGTTGATGTCAATCAACTGTGTTTTTCTATTGAAGCGTTATTAAAGGTTTATCCAGCACAAGAGCTGGTCAGTTTTGATGCGTTCTTTGAGCCAAGCTCTCAGCGTTACTTAATAAAATAATCATTATCCAATTAATGAAATAACTACTACTACCGCTCAATCTATACAGTTAGCAGCGATCAATATATTGAGGCGTCATGGACAGTTTACTTCCTTACTTTGAGCATGAGCTTAGCCTGTTTAACAAACAGTCAAAAGAGTTTGCCAAAAAGTATCCCAAAATAGCCAATCGGCTACTAATGGGACACGATACGGTAGATGATCCGCATATAGAGCGGTTGATACAGGCTTTTTCGCTGATCAGTGCACGTATCAATAAAAAATTAGACGATTCATACGCTGATTTTACCGAATCGCTATTAGAAGTCGTTTATCCCGATTATCTCAAACCTTTTCCATCGGTCTCTATTGCACAGTTCAATCTGGGCGTACAGGGCAATGCGATGAGCGAGGTTGTCGTCGCACCGAAGCAAAGCACGTTTGCGACCCAAAAAATAAACGGTACGCCTTGCCAATTTCAGTCCACCCAAGACGTGACATTACTACCACTAGAAATAGATAGCGTCAGCTTTGAGACGCGCCAAGAAGTCTATGACAATCAGCATGGCCTACTGAATGGCTGTATCAGTATCAAGTTCAAAGCGTTGAATCCAAGCTTTGACTATCAAGCACTATTAAATCATTCCCTAGACTTATATATAGATGAAGATGCCAGTCAAGGCACGAGTTTATGGGATTTATTGTGGTGTGATGTGAAGCAAACGCATCTGCATGGTAAGCAGGTCAACAAGATAACAGGCAGTCCGTTTGAGATCATAGGCTTTGACCCTGAGCAGCAGATTCTTCCCAGTCACCGAGTGAGTAATGCCGCCTCTGCTTTATTGAAAGAGTATTTTTATTTCCCTGAAAAATTCAACTTTTTACGCTTGAGTCTTGGCCGTGCCTGTCCAAACTTAAAAGTTGACAGTAATGGCTTTGAGATTCGTTGTTACTTTAAGTTTGACAAAAAAAATACCATCCGCCTAAAAAACTTGCAACAGTTGAGTGCCAGTAGCATTAAGTTGTTTTGCACGCCTGTTGTCAACTTATTCAAAGCGGCTGCTAAGCCCATCCAAGTGACGCATCGTTCTGTCTATTATGATTTGGTGCCTGATACGCGCGCACTTTTTCAACATGAAATCTATGAGGTTAATAAAGTCATAGAATCTAAGCAAAGTGACAATCGCTTAATACAACGTGAGTACCACCCATTTTATGCGCTCAATCATTATGAGCAGCAAGATGAAGGTCGTTATTATCATATTAAACGTGATAAGGATATGGCTGAGTTCAAACAGGGTTTTGAATATCAGATTATGTTTGTAGAAAAGAACCGCGAGGATTTATCAGGTGCGGTGAGCATGAGTGCGTCTTTGTTGTGTACCAATAGAGATTTGCCATCCCAAGTAGTGTTCGGGCAAAGCCGTGGTGATTTGTTTAGCGAAGGGATGTCGGGGTTTAGCAGTCTGTCGTTATTGAAGCAGCCAACCCGAACCGCAAGATTTGAATATACCGGAGAGGAGCGCTGGCGGTTAATTTCGCTGATTAGCCTAAATTTCTTGTCACTAGCGGCCCAAGATGCGGAGCTGATGAAAGAGTATCTGTCGCTCTATGACATTACGCAATCTGCTTCCAATAAACTGTTGGTCGAAGGTATTGTCTCTGTCGAGACCAGTATTGAGGCTCGACGTATTCAGCGATTGCCGCAACCTGGGTTCGTGCGCGGTACGCTGATTAACATTAACATCAATCAAAAGAATTTCGCTGGTGTCAGTATTCGCCAGTTTGCCAACTTATTAGCGCATGTGTTTGGCTATCACGCGAGCTTAAATAGCTTCGTTGAGTTGGCCATCAGTGATGCCGTAACCAAAGAGGAGATATACAGATGTCAGCCACGCAGCGGTCTCAGTCCTCTTATTTAACGGCTTTAATGGCGGCGCCGCAATCTTATGAGCTATTGCAAGCGCTCCGTTTGGTTCGTCATGAAGTCAGTATGGGATACGCGCCCATTGAGGTGCGTTACCGTGCTTCGCTATCACTGGCGTATCCGCAAGCAGAAATTGAGTCAATGTCGCTGATTGCCCAAGACACTATGGAAGACAGTGGCAGTTCAGTAGAGGATGGTCAAACAAAGGCCAGTTCATTAAAGGCTAGGCAGGTAGAGGTGTGTCCAGCAGTGATTGGGCTAACAGGACCATTATCAGCTTTGCCAGCGATGTATACCGATCATTTGGCATCGCGAGTCAATCATGCAAAAGACAAAGCAGCGCCCGCTTTTTTGGACTTATTTAACCATCGATTGACGGATTTGTACGTGCAAGCGAGTTGGTTTTATAACTTGCCATTACAGTACGAGATAAATAATAAAAAAGACAACTATCTACTGAGCTTGCGGGCACTGGCACGTCAGCCAAAGAAGTTAACTGCCATCGATAGCTTGATTGCCTATGCTGGCATGATTTCCCCAGGACGCCTGACTGCTGATCAGTTGTCACATGTACTATCGCATTTTTTGGACAGCACGGTCAGTGTTGAGCAGTTCGTGCCGGAGTGGTTTGATCTGCCAGCCAGTGAGCAGACCGCGCTCGGTGGGAAGCATGCTGCACTTGGATTGTCGGCGTTTTGCGGTGCGCGCGTCGTGCAGTTTGATAGCAAAATTAGAATTGTGTTTCATCAGTTGGATGCCAAACGCTATTTAAGACTGTTACCAGCAGGGGATATGTATCAAGTCATTATTGATTTTATCCGTAAATGGTGCGGTGTTTGCTTGGCGGTCGAGATGCAACTCGAGTTGGACAAGCAATACATCACCCCTTTGTCGTTATCTGAGAGCAGTTTTGGTAGTTTGGGTCAGGGTGGGTTTTTGATATCGCAGCCTGCGACGCAGCATCATGATGACACCCGCTATGCGCTGCCGATTCAGTAGAAAGGTATTATTAAAAAAACACGGTTAATAGTTGTATATAAGCAGTTTTAAAGTGAATCAATTATAAATTGCTTGTTTACTAATAATGCTCAATAGCTGCTCTAATTTTGTATATCAGCTTTATATTGCCGTTTTATAAAAATAATGTTAAGTCTAATGACAATTGCAATGAAAATGCTAAAGGAAACGATTTATGAGCCAGTTAAAAGCTGTAATTACCCGCTTGAGTCCAAGTTGCCGACAGTGTTTGCAGCAGGCAGCTAGGCTTTGTATCAATAATGGGCATCGTGAAGTCGATACCGTCCATCTATTGCATGAACTGATTGCCACGCCACACAATGATGTGGCTCAAATACTTAAATTTAATAAGATCAATCAGCAAGCGTTGCTAGCCGACATAACTGACTTGCTAAATACCTTTGGCCAGGCAACAGGCTCAACGCCTGTGTTTAGTCAAGGTCTGATGGCGTTGTTAGAAGATGCGTGGGAGCTTGCCAGCAGCCAGCATAGTCAAAGCGATGATAAAAATAGCCCGCTAGAAATCCGCTCTGGACATATATTGCTGGTGCTTTTGGCTTACGAGCGTTATCAGTCGCTACTCAAAACCCTCCCTGAGCCACTACAGTACATTGATCGTTTTACCTTAAAAGATGACTATGAGCGTCAGTGTCTCGGTAGTACCGAGGGCAGTAGTTCGATGAATAGTAAAGGCGTCAATAAAGGTACTGATGATGGTGCGAATAGTGTAGACAACGATACTGACGATCAAGCGTCTTTAAATGCTGAGCAAACTGAAACTAAGCCAACCCCTGCGTTGGATAAATATACTTATGATTTGACTGCTAAAGCCAGTGCAGAGCAAATAGACCCTGTCATTGGCCGTGAGTTTGAAATTCATCAACTGATCGATATTTTGATTCGTCGTCGTCAAAACAACCCTATCTTGACGGGTGAGGCAGGGGTGGGTAAAACAGCAGTGGTAGAAGGATTGGCGCAAAAAATAGTCGCCGGTCAAGTACCTGATCAGCTCAAAGACGTGACGATACGTAGTCTCGATATGGGATTGCTACAAGCAGGGGCAAGCGTCAAAGGTGAGTTCGAAAACCGTCTCAAGCAAGTCATCGAAGAAGTACAAGCGTCGGTACAGCCGATTATCTTGTTCATCGATGAAGCGCATACCTTGATTGGTGCTGGCGGACAGGCAGGTCAAAACGACGCGGCGAACTTGCTTAAGCCTGCGCTGGCTCGTGGTGAGCTTAGAACCATTGCCGCGACGACGTGGTCAGAGTATAAGAAATACTTTGAAAAAGACGCAGCATTGTCACGTCGCTTCCAAGTGGTGAAAGTCGATGAGCCTGATATCGATACGGCAGTGGCGATGATTCGTGGTTTGAGTGCCAAGATGCAGGCGCACTTTGGGATATTGATAGACGATGATGCGCTACAAGCAGCTGTTGAGCTGTCAGCACGTTATATCAGCGATCGACAACTGCCTGATAAAGCGGTCAGCGTATTAGACACGGCAGCCGCACGGGTGAGCTTATCTAAGACGGCCATACCCAATCAGCTCGACAGATTAAAAGCGAAAGGGTTGCAACTAGAGCAGCATATTAATAATCTCAGTCAGCAGCTTGAGCGTATCGGCGGCGTGGACGAAAAAGAAAAAGTCAGCCAAAAAATTGCCGTACTAGATGAGCAGCGCCAAGTTAATCAACAAAGCATTGCTGACATGACCAGTCGCTGGCACGAACAGCGTGAGCTTAATGATCAACTTGATGCCTTAAATCAGCAGTTGAATCACAAGACAGATGGTTCTAATGCGCTTAGTGCAAAAGAGCGCTTAGACAAACAAGCTGAGTATCAAAGTATTGAGCAATCGCTAAAACAGGTGCAAGAGACGCAGCGACTGATTCATGCGGTATTAGATCGACAGGTTATTAAGCAGATTATCTCAGATTGGACAGGGATTCCACTGACCGATATGGCAGGCAATGAAAAAGGCCATATCTTGGGTTTGGCTGACACCTTGCAATCGCGAGTTATTGGTCAAGACCATTCGGTGGCGGCTATCGTCAAGCGTATTCACACGGCGAAAGCACGCCTAGACGATCCTAATCGCCCGCAAGGGGTGTTTATGCTAGTTGGGCCAAGTGGTGTGGGTAAGACAGAAACCGCACTAGCACTATCAGAGGTGTTGTACGGTGGTGAGCGCAACCTTATTACGATTAACCTATCAGAGTATCAAGAAGCCCATAGCGTCGCCTCGTTAAAGGGCTCGCCTCCAGGTTATGTTGGCTATGGTGAAGGTGGTGTATTAACTGAAGCGATTCGCCGTCGTCCTTACAGCGTGCTGTTGCTTGATGAAGTAGAAAAAGCCCATCCAGACGTATTGGATTTGTTTTATCAGGTCTTTGATAAAGGGGTGATGGAAGACAGCGAAGGGCGTTTAATTGATTTCAAAAACACGCTTATTTTATTGACCAGTAATGTTGGTTCGTCTGCGATTATGCAAGCGTGTATCAATACGGATCCAGCCGTTACTGACTTTAGCTTGCCAGACAGCGACAGTCTAAAACAGGTCATTAATCCGCATTTATATAAATCATTCAAGCCTGCCTTTTTGGGTCGTCTAACGGTCATTCCTTATTATCCGTTAACGGATGACGCGCTCGCAGAAATTATTCGTCTTAAACTGGACAAAATCACTGGCCGCATCCGTGACAATTATGATGTGCCTTGTGTCATTGATGACGAGGTGATTGAGCTGATTTTATCGCGTTGTCACGAGGTCGATTCTGGTGCACGTAATGCCGATGCCATCATCAGCCATACCTTGCTACCGCAGCTGGCAGGCCAGCTACTGGCTCATGATGACAGTCAAAGTGTGTTGAAGCAAATTAATGTATTTGTCGATGCCGATGATAATTTTGCTTATCGTCTGGATACTGATGCGGTTGTGCCGTTGAATCAGATGGCGCAAAGCAGTGAAAGTCATGGTGCAGAAACAGCTACCAAAGCAGCTGCTAACAAGTCCGCTGCTAAAAAACCGCGTGCCAAGAAAGCTGCGACAGCAACGCCAGTCAAAAAAGCACCAGTCAAACAGGTACCTAGTAAAAAAACACCTAGCAAAAAAGCACCCAGTAAAAAATCGATTAAGGAAGAATCTCTATAATGAACACTGATAATGCCTTAGTGGCTAACATGGATGCCCTCATTGCCCCTATCGATGGCAGTCGTCACGGTGTGGGTGAAGACCTCACTTTTGACATGCGTATCGATGCCATCGTCGCTGCTCGTCAAGAGGACGATCCGTTATTGGCGCAAGGTAATTGGGTCACTGAGTTAAAAGTGGCTGATTGGTATTTTGTGAAGGATCAGTGTGCAGATTTGTTGATTCATACCAGTAAGGATATGAAGCTGGCACTCTGGTATGTCGATGCATTGAGTCATACCGATCATTTAGCGGGTATCAGTCAAGGTCTTAGTCTACTACAGGCACTTAATGACGAGTACTGGCTCACCATGTATCCGCCACTAGATGGTGAAGAAGACAGTATGGATATCAGGGCAGGGCTGCTCTCATGGTTCGTAAAAGCGCTCACTGATGACCTAAAACAGCTGTCGCTCTCTGATACAAAGACAGAAAAATATAATTACAATTATTATTTAACCGCTCGAGATCATGATAAGCAGCGTCAACAAAATCCTGATAGCGAATCGTCTAGCCAATTAACGCTTAGTGACTATAACAGCGCTATCAAGAACAGTAGTGATGCATGGCAACAAGCGCTCATGACCCATCTCAATAGCATCACAGAGCAATGGCAAGCGCTCACGGAACAGCTAAACAATCTGATGGGTATGGATGCGCCTGTGTTTGCGCCCGTGACAGATCTATTGGTGTCTCTAAAACAGCACCTAAGCCCACTGATACCGGAGCAAGCTGATGCGATAGACAGTAATGGTCAAGAGAGTGCAGCTGATGATATAAATGCTGACTTTGCTACTGACAGTGCAATGCTGAATGATGGGCAAGCAACTGGCGCAAAAAACAACGCACCTACCAGCTTTAATCCGAGTAACCGCGATCATCAAAGCAATCGCCGGCAAGCGCTTAAACTATTGGGTCAAATTCAAGATTACTTTGCGACCAATGAGCCGCACAGTCCCGTGACATTTTTACTCGGTCGGGCGATTGATTGGGCCGATATGCCGCTCGATCAATGGTTGGCTCATATCATTAAGAACGAAGATCAATTATCGATGCTTTCTGACATGATTGGTATTCAGCCAAAACGCGACTCATCTGACGATAGCTATAACTAAATGTAGTTAATTTGACTGCGGCTTAACTGGCACTCTGTGTGTCATTTTTAATATATGTTTACACCTTTGGACTGATAGAGAAGGGCTTGTCATGGTATGGACTCAAACAAAGCGGCATGTGCAACTGAGTAGTGCCCATCCTGATATTGCCACCAGTCTCATTCAACAGGCTGACTTGGTTGAAAGCTTACTCGGGATGCCATTGCCCGACAGTGTTTGGAGCAAGCCCGCGCTTATGCCAGCGCCTACTTCCTACCCAAGCCCTTATCATCAAGATCAACGGGCGCAGTCCTACCAGCAGCGCCAGCTGGCCCTCTATTGTGGCTACCGTATTAGCATTACTCTACTGCATCCACGAGCAGGACTGGATACAAAGCAATGGCTAGGGCAAAGTCTCTCGATACATTGGCATACGGGGGATACGCTACTACCAAGCCAAACCCGTCACGGTATCATTACCGAAGCCGTTGCTCTCGGTAGCAACAGTGGTATGGCCGCTTATCGCATTATTTGCGAGCCTAGCTTAAGTCAATTACGCCTGAACAGTCATAATCGCCGTCATCATCATCTCAGTCTCAGTGACCTCATTACCGATATTATCAGTCCATACGATATGAACGTTGAGATTGACGAGCGTCTCAGTGATGACAGCAACTGTCATATTCAGCACAGCGTCCAATACAACCAAACTGATCTGGCCTATTTAACCCAATACCTTGCTCTCTATGGCATCACAGGCTATTACCGTCACGAAGCAGACAAACATACCCTAGTCTTACTACCTAGTGATGGAGAAGAATTGCGTCCTGATGTCAATGATATTCAAAGCACCTTAAGTCAAAACCCTGCCAACCTTGCTGATAGACAAGACCGCATCACTGCCATTCGTCCGCGTATTGCTCAGCATACTCAGCAAAGCGACTTATATCGTTACGACAGTCGCTTGATGAGTACCTATACTGGTAGTAGCAGTAGCGAGCAACCGATCGATTCATCAAACAGCACGCATCAGCGCTTTTTACACAGTCATAGCCGTTTTGACGATGACGGTCTCGATAAGCTTGCCACCCGCTACCAGCAGAACGCACAGCAGCGTGCCAATCTAGGCAGCCTAACCGGTAACATCCGTCATCTGAGTTTACCAAGTAGCCACTATATCGATGGCAACCCTTATTTAACCGATCCCATCAGTCTGGTGTCTATTCATCAGCATATCAATAACCATATACCCGCAGACTGGCTTGGTGCAGCGCTCTTTGATCCCATTACCTTACAGTCCAATACCAACCATGCCAGTCATGACAATGATGACGGCAATGACGACAACGTCCATCACATCAACGCCTGCTACCTACCGTTTCCGCACCATCACCATATTCCCTATGGGGAACAGCTGGACAAACTTGGACAACCGCATCCGAGTCTGACAGGTCTGATGAGCGCCAGTATTATTGACACCGATAGCAGCGCCATTACTCATGACCGCAACCATCGTGCCCATATTAGATATCACTGGCAAAGCGAAGGCGACGACAGCGCGCATTGGATACCGATCGCCAGTCACCTCGTCGCCGATCACATGGGACAAAACCATCCGCTACGTCATGGACAGCATGTGCTCATCGACTTCATCGGCGGTAACATTACTCATCCCATCATAATCGGCAGCACCCATAACGGCCAAGGTAATACTGATGCTCAACATAATAGTATCGTCAGTGATACCGACACTATTGACGCCACCAGTCCCGCTTGGTTTATCAATCAAAGCCATACTTATCCCATAGACGGTATCAAGACTCAAAGTATTGATAGCAGTCGAACAGGTGAGGCCACCAAAGACAGCCTTATTAACGGCTACAACCAGCTCATGTTTAACGCTCATCCTGACAGTCCGCAGATTAATGTCTATAGCAGTAGCTATCAAAGCAGCCTAACCATTGGTCATCTGTATCAGCATACCGACCACACCCGAGGACAAGCCCGTGGACAAGGTATCAGTATCGAGACCCAAGCCGCCGCCAATGTGCAAGGCGGTACAGGCTTACATATCAGTAGCCAAGCATCAAACCCCACATCAAATCCTCACATGAGCCATAACAGCCACAGCAAACTACAAACCGCTGACCAACACCAACAAGCTTACGCTCAGCTGGCTGACACCCATCAGCCAGTGGGACTAGAGGGCAGCAGAAACAATAAGAGCAACCAGAATAAGAATAACAGTAAAGAAGATGCACAAACCCCATTTGCCGAGTTTAGCAAAGACACTAATGACGGAACCTTAAACGAAGCAGGTCAATGGCAACAAGCCCATCTGCTGATCGACTCTCAGCGTCATCTCGCACTATTAAGCGGACAACACAGTCAGCATACCAGTACCCAAAGCGTGCACAGCCATGCGACAGACAATACCCATCATCACAGTCAAACCCAGATGAATCAATTGGTGGCAGGGGATATTCACTACTACAGCAATAAAGCCCAAACTCATACCGCCGCTCATGGCGATGTGACCATACAAGCACATCAGAACGAGATGCGCCTCGACAGCGAGCAAGTATTGCGACTCCATAGCCGAGACAGTATTGAGATTATCGCCCCTGATACGCTAACACTGAAAGCAGCAGGCAGTGGTATTGAGATATCGGGTGGTAATGTGACGTTTATCACGCCAAGTCAGGTGGGCTATAAGGCAAGTAAGGTGGATTGGGAGAGTGGGGGTGAAAGTAGTCCAACGATTACTATGCCGCAAGACGAGCTTGCCGACTGTGCTGCCAAGACTGGTAGTGCTGGCAATAAAGGTGGAGCGGTTTAGGTATGCTAATACCAAAAGTAGAGTTTCTCGATGATATTCAAGCGACTGACGATTATCAAAAGCAACTTAAGGCTTTATATCTAACAGTCTCTGACAATCAATATCAAACGCTGACAGTCCTTATTGATCTAAATATTTACGGTACAGCTGTCTTTGACTTATTAGACTGCGGCATAGATTTGCCATTTGAGCGCATCAAACGCATTCATCATAGCTTTAGCGATGATTTGGCACTTATTAAGATGTCACTTGATAGTAGTACAGGTCAACGGCTACTCGAGCAGCTACTGGCATTGGCACTATATGAAAACACCAATGATATATCTGGTTATCCGCATTCGCGTAGCGTCTGTCTATGGCTATTTGATCAACCAATCACAGAAACGCTTACACATAGTATATATCTGATAGGACAGGCATATGGAATAGGGACAAATAAGCGTCGCTATTTGCGCTATTGGGATCCTAGAGTGTTAGCGCTATCAACCTATATTTGGACAGCTGAACAAAAGCTACAAATATATCAACTGCGATTACCTCGTATTCATTATATAGATTTGAATAACACCTTTACGGAGATAGCGTTGCCGACACCCAATGAAGTATATCCGTCTAATACGGAAGTGGCGTTAAAGCAGCTCCAGCCTTTACCTTTTCGGTTCAGTCAGCAGCAGTGGCAGGTGCTCATACAGACAGAGTGGATAAATATGATACTGCGGCAGTTAAAGGGTCAAGTGGTAATTACCCATCGAGTTTATGAAATAATCATAAGCCAAGCTCTACTGATTGCTCAGCGTAAAATGTCGCAGCAGCAAGCCGTTAAGAATATCATTAAAGACTTAGAGCGAATGAAAGGTAAGGGGATAGTGGCATGAGCAACGATTTAGGTTTTATAGATGGATTGACATCAAATAGTAAAAATAAAACTGAGCCTGTAGTATTAGAGCCTGACTATGAAATTCTTATTGAACCTGATTTGCTTGAAGTGGAATTAGAAACAATTACAGTAACAGCAACATCTTGTCGTGATTACGAATGCGGAGCTACAGGTATACCGATTTTACCTGTAGTATTTAGTCAGCGCGACTATGGATTGAATTGTAATGATAAGCGTTATTTTAGAGATAGGTTATCTTCACATTTAGCTAAACATAATGCTATTACTAGCCTACCTACACAGACCTACCTTTATTGCTTCTATGACTTTGTTGGTCCTTATGGAGATGACGAAAAGTATATTTCAGAGATATTTACTGGTAAAGATGGTGCATTACGAAGAGTTAAAACTTATGAAGAAGATGATTTTGTAATAAAGGACAAAGAAGACGTTAATAAGATAGAGGTAACAAATATAGATGAGCCTGATAATGACAGCCTCGAGGAAATGGCACAGCCAGCTCTCTGCGATAGAAACTATCATAGTACGTTAGATAGTAAGTATCTCACCTTAGATCCAGGTGGAATAGTATGGCTTATGGGCAGTCATGCCAAGCTAAGTAAAGAAACATTAAAAAAATACTTTTATGATGAAGCACTGCGCGATAAGCGTATGCAAAAGTTCGTCGTTGATGACTTGACTGATAATAAAAATACTAGATATATGTCTAAATTTTTACCAGAACTGGATTATATGAATAGTTTTCATCAACGAAAGCGGTTAGAACAGGGCGGTGATATCGATGATAAAATTGCAATATATGAAAAAGATCGAAAAGAAGACATTCAAGGTGCTATACGTTCTGCTTTTCAGCTATACAAAAGTATGGAAAGAAGTATTTCGGAAAGAGTAGAGACGCTTCAAAAAAGTATTGACGATGGATATAGTGACGAATTGGGTAGAACTGAATTGAAGTTTTTAAAAAAAGCAAAACCCATGATGGTCGCCCTGCCTGATCCCGTAGGAGAGGTGGTAGCAGCAGCAGAAAAATGTAATTACCTAATTAGCCAGCTTAGTCAGCTATCGGAAAATAGCAATCTGCGCAAAGTAGCAAACGCGCTGATTATAAAAAATCTTGAAGAATCGAGTATAAAAACAACCAAATACGAGGGTAAAGAGTGGTTTAATTGGGGTGATGATGACTATCTTGGTACTTTTTTAAACGATATATTTAAAGATACGGATCGCGATACACTTATATTCAAACATATCAATGAAAGTAATTACCGTTCTTATCTACGAACCTCTCAGCAAGTTATTGGAATAAAAAAGCAACTTCTTGAGGCACGGAAAAACTATATTTCTATCATTACGGATACGGAAAAACCGTTAAATTTTCAGTACATTTTAGAAAATGATTTTGATATCAATCTTATCCATGACGAAGAAACGGCTAGAGGTTTTGAGGCTATAGTTGCTGGTTGTATTACTAGTTGTGGAATTGATGATAGTAACCTTGGACTACCGCAAAGTATTCTTGATTCCTTTGCAAAGTCTGCATCAAAAGGTAATGATATCGCTGATGAAGAATTTCAGAAAGTATTATTACCTCAGCTTAGTCAAAGCACTGAAATAAATCAAAACTGGTTACTTAAAGCGCTTGGTGGATTAGATAAAGACTTAGTCCAAAAACTTTATGATTTTAGTAAACAAGATAGAGGGACGGAAGCTGCGGGTGCAGGTATTGACTATCTTGGCGAGAAGATTAGCGTTAGTGAACTTGAGAGCATAAAAGTCAACAGTGAACGCAGCGCTGCTGCTAATAAGAATGCTCTAGTTAAAACTCTAAGCCAAAACTTAATTAAACTGTATCATCATGATCCAAAAGCTTTTAAAAATTTACATCTTACCCTACAAGCAAGTATTTATGGTCATACTGGCATCAAGATTGTACCGAGGCGAGTTATCGCTAGTATGGATACGATGTCAGCCTTTGCCAATTATGCTATGGATATGACTGTACCAAAAACACTAAAAGACGCTATCAATGCTAGAGCACGTAAAATCAAATCAGGAGCGATCAATAAGTATGAAGGTATGTCAGGCAATACAGTCACGCGGTTACCTAACATTGATACTCCTGCTCAAGCGCAGATTTATATACTCAATCATATTGATGAAGCGAAGCGAAGCAATAAGAGTGTTAGCTCTCTTGAACCTCTTAACAATGGAAAACCTATCAACCTTGATGCTTTAGATGCAGAGCAGCTAGCAGCTGAGGCAAGGCAGTGGCGTGGTAAAAGCGCAAATGTCGCTGCTGGTGGCTTCTCTATCTTTATAACCTTCTTTCAATTAAAGTCAGTCGTTGCAATCCTACCATTTCTCTCAAAACTCAGATATGCAGGTGATAAATTATTATTAACTCAAACACAACTAGGCACAGTAAGTACCAGTCTAGCCATTGTGACAGCTAGTATGGATACCACAGCAGCAGGGGCAAGTATAATAGGCAGAACCAGCTTTGCCAGCAAATTAATATATGGGGCAGGATGGGTTGGTGTAGTTGGGGCGGTATTGGAAGTAGGAAGCTTGACTATTTATGGTTATCGTAAGTTTAATGATGGTAACATTCCATCTGGTTTATTAACCATTGGATCAGGCGTATCTGTATCTGCTTCGGCCGCAGCGGGATTAATTTATGGTTATGCAGCAGTTAGTACGTCATCAGCTGGAACAGCTGCTATTCCCGGTGCCGTATTATTATCTATTATGATGATAGGATTATCTCTAAGCTATAGCTTTCAGCGTCTAGCTTACAAGTATGATGATAAACAAAACGTACTTATTGAATATTGGCTAGACAACAGCGTGTTCGGTAATCAAGCTATGCGAGGACAAGACTATTATCTAATAAATCCGTTCCAGTCAAAGCCCGCTTTTAATAGCTTAGCAGAGGATATTAGCGGTTTTATTACCGCTTGTTCAGGCTTTTTTGCAAGAAGTGCGTTAAGTAAAAACCACGGTAGAACAAATGGGATATTAGGAGGTGCTGTTGCTGGCATACATGGTATCAAATTTAACAGCCAAGTCGTGATGGGTCAGTTTATTGACAGTAGTGAGTTGCATATTTCTATTGAGCTAGTTACGAAAGATGGCAAGGTTTTGAGCAATTTATTCAATATGTCATTATCATCTGCTAATGGCTCACTACAACCTACTGGAAATGGCGCATATTTTGATCACAGAAAAGTTGTTATAGAAAGCAAAGATAGCGGTACTGTGGTCACTGTCAAAGATATCTATATCAAAGACAGCGTCTATAGTGCAGATAGCATTCAAAAGGGCAGAGTAATCATTAAGTATATCGCTGATGCCACTCAAAACCCTATCTATCCACTCTATGACTTTGCTTACATGGATAATAACAAATACTGAGCCAGTGACTACACAATATATTTAAGTTGAGTTCTATTATGTTCCTACCACTTCCACCTAAGCCCCCAGTGTTCAAAATAATCAGTCGCCCCTATGAAGGTAAGATATCCAGCTTTAAAGAAAAAAATGACAGTATTGATAGACTAAGTAATCTTATTCATGAGGTCAACCCAGATTATTTACTGTTTCATCCAGTGATTAATTCTATTCAAAATGTATGGCTTTTAGCTTCTTATGGGTCATTATGGTTGTTTGGTCAGTTCTTCTTTTTAATATATGCTATGTTCAATGCAATAATAAAAGAAGGAGTACCAATTTATTATTTCTACGCAACTATATGTCTTATTTTCATTTTCATTACTTTTTTTACTGCCCCTTTCCTAACACTTAAGCAGCTGGTTATTAAAAAATCTCGATACAATAAAGTCTTATTACTAAAAAAAACCCAACAAATTGCTTACTACGAACACAATCGAAAGCAAGAACCTATCTTTCATCTGATTAATTATAAAGATATTACAGCCTCTGTCAGACGTAATGAAGGCTTAATATTTGAAGTTCTCAATCTTCATGTTATTGATGAGTCAACAGGGGAGTTGATACATTCTATTAGCTTTGAAGATATGCGACTCAACTCCTACGATCAATGGGCATTCATCCGCACCTACATGGAGCGTCCAGCAGAAGAGCTGCCTTTAAACACAGAATACGCTCAAGCGTGCCCAACGGACATGAGTCAGTCATTATTTGCCTGTGCTGATATCGCTCAAACCTCCAAAGAGTTTTATGATAAGAATCCTACTCATGAGTTTCGTCTCGCTGATTGGATTATTAGGTGCTGCACTATCAGCTACTTAGACCTTGCCGAGGGTAATATCTATCAATCAAGCGCCAATCCTGCTTTGCATCCTGAAGTGCAGCGACGGCTCATGTGGGATGGCATAAACAATCCGTATAACATCTTGCCTGTCACCGCAGAGCGCCAAGCCGCCTTTGCAAACCAAAATCAAGCCGTTAAGCGGAAATGGTATTCAGGCATTGCTGTGAATGCAACGTGGTTTATCGGTTCGATACTGTATGTGATGCTGGTGATTGCTTAGATAAAAACTTATCAGCTAACATCAATTAAACAGTATGAGTACCGCTAAAAATGAACAACTACATTATAAGACCGCAAGAGATTTACTTATTAGAACGCTATAGTTCACCCGCTTACTTTAAAGAGATGCGCGATGCCTTTGCGAATATGCTAGAAGCTGCTGAATATGCATTGGAGCTATTTGTCAATGATTTACCCTTTGATTACCGTACGCGTCCTATCAATAGACAACCTGATATCGTTTGGGGCGAGCGGGTATTGCCAAACCTACGTAGCACTTTAGACAACCTTAACGTCGGTTATCAAGAGCTGTTAAAAGGGGATCTAGCAGCAATAGGCTATGGCGGTAATGTAAAAAGTGATTTTCGGGCTATCAGCATGGATTACGATATCGACTGGATGCCAGAGCAGCAACAGCTGAATTATGAGAAATGGGAAAGAGAGGCAAGCTTACGCGCTTTTAACATGGGAATAACCAGTTATTTTGGTTGGTGTTTATACGACTTAATAGAAAATTATAGCATTGAATCAAGAGGAGCGCTTAATGCGCCTGAATCATGGCCTATCTATAGTCTCAATCAAAAATATAGCGTTAAGGTAGATGAGGTCGTCCCTGTCGCTGGCATTTATGTACCAAATCGAGCAGATGCCAGTGCTCAAGTGCTATTAGATGGCATGTTAGCGAATGAAGCTAATGTCGGTTATGACCCTGATACGACACATGCTGTCGGTAGAGCTCCTGTTACTTGGATGCTCGTTGAGCGTATCGCGGATAGTGGTGGTGGCAGTAGTAGTGTAGTATCGGAATCTTCACGTTGTGAGGCAGATCATCCTTGTCCGCAGACAGGATATTGGTGGTCACCTGCCAGTCAGGAGTTGCAGCATTTTCAAGCAGAAGACATCATGCCAGACATGACTAAAGGAAGGTGGGAAACCATTTGGTATTTTAACGCAACCAACCCGATGACTATTCAACCTACCACGAGTTATATAAAAAGGAAAAGAGCCAGGCGACCTAAAGCTTATAAATGACACAATGGAAATGCGTATTCAAATAACTATGTTAAATATACTTTTTTTACTACAGTCATCGTCGATATATCGATTCTGCTGTTTGTTAAACAAAACTGTGGAGCCACTATCTATGAGCAATTATTAAAGGCTATCTTTATGCAGGCACTGCGTTTATTTATGCTCACGGATTCCAAATTAATGCTTGCGCTGGCTAGTGTCACCAATAGGCCGTTAAGTACTATGAAAGTGGCTGCTTTTTTTATCATGTTAGGGTCGTTCTATCTATTTTTTATTACGACACAAGGTTTGCCTTTTCAGAATGGGATAATAGGATGTGGCTAACTATTGATTATATACAATTGATATAGCTTATTACCCTAAACGTGAGAAGGACGTTTAACAGTAAAGCTAGCAGTTCATTACTAGTAAATTGTCTAAATAGTGGAAAAAATTTAGTTTAATAAGAGAAAGTGCACAATAAGAAAAAGGCTTCCAATTGCTTGGAAGCCTTTTAATATAATGGTACCCGGAGCCGGACTTGAACCGGCACGCTATTACTAGCGAGGGATTTTAAATCCCTTGTGTCTACCAATTTCACCACCCGGGCAAAACTTGTATTATCTAAAAGTAAGCTTTCTACTTATTAGATAGTGGTCGCTATTATAAGCATTTATATTAATAAAGCAAGCTAAAATTAATATAAATCCTAATAAAATTTTAACCTAAATAATTGGAGGCTGAGGTCGGAATCGAACCGGCGTTAACGGAGTTGCAGTCCGCTGCATGACCACTCTGCCACCCAGCCAATCAAGGACGCCTATATTAGCAAATATAATTTAAATTACAAGTTATTTTTTCGCTAAATGCGAATTATCTACTCAATTCTCCTTATTTGACTATAAATTAATGGCTATTCAAAGTATTAACAGGTCAAATTAAGCCATTATCAAGCATAAAAATCAGGGATGGTTCGTCAAAAAACATCATAATTATCGAATATAATGTGCGAAATAATATCTTCATTATTTCGTTGTGTGTTTGATAAAACGAGATAGGGAATAGATAGTGTTTTAGAAAAGCTTCGATTGAGCTAAAAAGGAGACAATTTATTATCGAAAAATCAGGGTTGTATGTCTGTCATTAAAACGCTGCAAATGAGAGTTTATGAATGAGTGCGCTTCATGAGAGAGTCGAGCATAAAACTTTATAGGTCTGAATAATTCGAATAGTAAGTGACTCTGTTATCACGCAAAAAACCCGCTAATCCTAAGCCATAACGCTCAGCGACACGCACTGCCGTACTGGTAGGTGCAGACATACCGACTAGCCAAGGGATGCGCCCACGAATGGATTTTTGTATCAGTTCAATCGATAGGCGCGAGGTCATAAGGACGCAGCTAATCTCTATTTTATTGCGCAGTTGCCAACCGATCAGCTTATCAAGCGCATTATGGCGCCCTACATCTTCGAATAGGTATAGCTGCTGATTATACATCGTAGCAGCGGCGTGTACGGCACCGGTCAATTGGTGCGTATGCTGCATCGCATCGACCTGCTGGCGTATTGCTAATAGACAGTCAAGACTTGGTGTATCTGCCTTTTGTCTGTTTTGACGATAGATACTCAAGTCAGGCAGTGCTTGTGTTAGCCCTGTGATGCCGCACATACCACAACCTGTACGCCCTGCTAGCTGACGTTTTTGCGCTTGGATACGCTGATGGCAACGCTGGTTTAGTACTAGCTCCACCACATAAATGTCATAATCTTGCAGTGACGATAAGCTTTGTTCAAATGCTGCAGATTCTAAACTTTCATCCGGAGCATCTCTTATAAATCGTTCCTTTATAAATGAGTCTTGCGTGAATTGTTGATAATTTCCAATATCATTCAGTTGGGTAACTTCCCAATCAAGCAGCTCATGGCTATGTTGAATTAAGCCTTCGCTAAACAAAAATCCGACGGCTAAATACTCTAGCTCCTGAGGGCTTGCCATCAATACCGCATAGTGAATACCATTGATAACGATAGCAACCGCAGCTTCCACTGCCAAGCTCGCTGATTGGCAGTCGATACTGATTTGCTGCATATGGGTCTGTGCAATATTAATCTTAGCAACACGGGTCTCAATAATGTTGTTAGGGTTATATTTATCTGTCGGATAATGATGCTTTTGCGCCCAATGATTACGTGCAAGCGGCGTTGCAGATGACTTTAGAGTTTCTGATGTCTTATTTGTTAGGGTTTTTACCGAAAAATTATCGCTATATTTTGCGTCAGTTTCAGTATCACTTTGGGCAATCATAATACCTCGTTATATCGTATGGTCATTACCAAAGTTATCATCTCCTTTAAATATATGCATCATTCAGTGATTCGCCCGTTGCTGACTATGCATGATCGGTCGTACCAGTATTTGCCTCAACGCGTTGCAAAACAACGGTCGTCGATTTATACGCTGGTATGTGAGAGTCTGGTGCATGCGTGTCTAAATCAAATAAATCATTACATTCAGGATAATAAGTTGCGACAGCGTTAGCGGCGATATCCATCTCAGTCAATACTAACGGCCCTAGCGCGCGTGGCTGAACGGTACCGTCTGTGTTATTTGAACCATTTGAGATGGCATGACGGGATACGATTACTCGGTCACCTGCTTGCCAACCCAAACGAGTCATCTCATCTGGGTGCATAAACAACACATCACGGCGATTGGTTTGGCGATAGCGATCTTCAAATCCGAAAATCATGGTATTAAATTGGTCATGGCTACGGACACTGGTCAATTGCCAAATTTTTTGTTCATTGTTTGGCGCATTATTAGTCTTATCATTGGGTTTTTTGTCATGATGAAAGGCTAAGGAGGTCTCTGCCATTTGTGCTGCGACGTAGGTGATAGGGTATTGTGGTACTTCAAATTGCGCTTTGCCACTATCAGTATTCCATACACGATGACGCGCAGAATGGTACAAATGAAAGCCACGCTCTGTTGCGCGAATACGCTGATTAAAGTCTTCAAAACCGTCAATCGCTTGGGCGATATAATCACGAACGATGTCAAAGTCTTCACTCATTGCTTGCCAAGGAATGGACGAATCAGCACCAAGCACGTGAGTGGCGATATCTGCCACAATTTGTGCTTCAGACTTTAACGTACCGCTGACAGGTTTCAGGTTGCCTCGAGTGGGTACAATCTGACACATGGAATCTTCGATAGTGGCAAATTGCTCACCTTTGGCAGTAATAATACGTTCGGTACGACCTAAGCAAGGCAAAATAAGATTGTTCGCGCCCGGATACAGCATAGTTTCATTAAGTTTAGTACCGACAAAAATATTGAGCTGAGTGGTGGTTAAAGCGTGTTGAATCGCACTGGTATCAGGTGCTGCCACGGCATAATTACCGCCCATACTCATAAATACTTTTAGCTTACCGGCAATCAATGCTTTCGCACCAGAGACCACATCAAAGCCATTTTCTTGTGGCATCGGACGTTCAAACACACGCTCAAGGCTGTCGAGTAGCTTTTGTGCAGGGCGCTCATGGATGCCCATGGTGCGGTCGCCCTGTACGTTAGAGTGACCACGAACGGGAGACGCGCCTGCGCCATCAATACCAATCATCCCCATCAATAATAATAGGTTGGTAATCATCGCTACATTGTCATCGCCTTGGACGTGCTGAGTGATGCCCATGCCCCAGGTGCAAATGGTCGCAGGACTCGCCGCTACCAGTTTTGCTATATTAATGATTTCCTCTTTACTGATACCAGACCCGCATTCTACATCCGGCCATGATTGTTGGCGCAGCCATGCGTCGAGTGCCTCATATCCTGAGGTATGCTCATCCATAAAGCTTTGATTGATTTTATTGTTTTTAGTCAGCCACTTAGCGATACCTGTTAATAGTGCTGCATCGCCGCCGATCTGAATTTGAATGACCTCATCGACCATCTCATCACTTTGACCAGCTGCCATATGCGTGGGCTTTTGCGGATTTCTAAATTTACGTAAGCCTTGTTCGCGCATAGGGTTGATTGAGAGGATTCGACAGCCTTGCTCGTGAGCATGAGCAAGCATTTCAAGCATGCGCGGATGATTGGTCGCAGGATTTTGTCCAAACATCAATATCAGTTTGGCTTGCTCAAAGTCTTCCAATTTCACGGTCGCTTTGCCAATACCCAACTGTCTACCGAGCATTACCGACGTTGGTTCGTGACACATATTGGAGCAATCTGGTAAATTATTGGTGCCAAAACAGCGCACAAACAGCTGATACATAAAGGCGGGCTCGTTGGTCACCCGGCCAGAGGTATAAAATAGCGCCTGATCTGGCGAATCAAGCTGTCCTAATTGCTCAGCGATACATGTATAAGCGGCTTCCCAAGAGATCGGTAGATAGCGGTCTTGCGCGGCATCATAATATACAGGCTCTGATAAACGACCACTATGCTCAAGCTCATAGCCCGACCAGCCTTGTAACTCGGTGACGCTATGTCGCGCAAAAAACTGCGCATCGGCTTTTTTTGTCATGGTCTCACTGGCGATGACTTTGATGCCGTTTTCACAGACATCAATGGCTTTATGTGACTTATGATCTGGCCAAGCGCAACCTGGACAATCAAACCCGCCTTTGGGCTGATTGCTTTTTAACACACTCAAACCACCACGTAAAAAAGTCTGATAATCCATCAATTTACGAGTAGAGGAAATCAGCGCAGGCCAA
This sequence comes from Psychrobacter sp. TWP2-1-2, assembly GCF_049896785.1. Taxonomy (NCBI): domain Bacteria; kingdom Pseudomonadati; phylum Pseudomonadota; class Gammaproteobacteria; order Moraxellales; family Moraxellaceae; genus Psychrobacter; species Psychrobacter sp. TWP2-1-2. The sequence goes on from NZ_JAFCVA010000004.1 coordinate 87,677, forward strand.
CCGGCAGCAGGGTGGGAGTAGACAGGAATTTTGCGCATGACAGACCTCATAGTAAATGGCGGTAGCGGACTTTGATATACAGCAACTATATAGTGACGAGCGAGAAGTTTGTAGAAGCATTAACTATAGGTAACAAAAAAACCTTTAAGAAAAATGTATTTCCTTTAAGGTTTATCGTGTCTATGCTCACTCACAAGCGAGCATAGAATGATGTCTTCATAAATGCCATCTTCTTAATATATCAGTAACGCGCGTCTTTAGGTTTTTTACCATTTGGCCAATCATTGACTTTACCAGCAAAGTCAGGGCGCGGCTGATGAGTAAAGAAGTGCGCCACATCGACGGCATCTTGATCGCTCAGCACATTTCCGTGACCCCATAAGCCTTTGGTCTGAATACCCATCGGCATGTTGTATTTTACAAAGGCCGCCGCCTTGTAAGTACGTGCCATACCAGCACCGATGTTAAAGGATTCATCGCCCCATAGTGGCGGGAACACGATATCGCCGCGACTGTCTTTGATGCCTTCGCCATTATCACCATGACAAGTTGCACATTGAGCTTTATAAATTTGTTCGCCGCGGACAGGATCTGGGATTAGTGATTCATCCACTTTACCTGCATTTTGGATATCGACTTTTTGCTCTTTTGGGGTATTTTGCGATAGCCACTTCATATAAGCCAACATTGCCAGCATTTCAGGGGATTCAGGTTTCAACGGTTTGCCATTCATTGAGCGCTGGAAGCAGCCATTAATACGTTTGGTTAAATCGACTTCCTTACCAGATCGTGGCATCACGCGCGGATAGAAGTTATAACTATTGATGTACGGGTCGCCAAGTGGAATTTTACCTTGTGAGATATGGCAGCTGTTACAGTTCATTTGCGCGCCCACATGCTCTGGCAGTAAGCGCTTGGTTTCGTTTAATAAGCGCTTACCATAAAATATCTCATCAGCATTTGGTTCATCCAAGATAGCCGTATCTTGCGGCAGCACATAAGTGCCGATATCTTCGTTGGCATCATTAGCAGTGACTAAGCCGTACTCAGGCGCATTCTGCTCGATAGGCTCGGGCTGAGAGCAACCACTACTGATAGCGGCGATACTAAGCGCTGAAGCAGTAAGGATAGCAGTGGTTAAGTTGCTTATATTAATTTTTTGAGAGATAACGCTAGCAATAGTAGGCAAGTTGAGTGGAGATCTTTTCATTATTCTGCTCCTTTTGTTTGCGCATCAATACTTAAGTCTGGGGCAATATCCGTACTGGTTTTTGGTTTTTTAGCGAGGAAAGCCCGCATTTTTACCACGTCATCGACATCGATTTCAGGCGCTTGGTTGGTCCAGCTATTGCGGACATAATTGACCACTTCTGCCACATCTGCATCGCTAAGATTACTGAATTCAGGCATAGTAAACGCCATACGGTCATGTGGGGTTTCAGGCATACGACCACCGCTTAAGGTAATCTGTAAGACCGAATCGGCATTGTTAGAATAAACCGCACTATTGCCATCAAGCGCTGGGAAAATACGCGCGACTCCTTTACCATCGACACGGTGACAAATTTGGCAATATTCGGCGTACAAAATCGAACCGCGTGAATCATAGTCGCCATCTAGTAATTTTTGCGTAGTGAGGTCTTTTTTCGCAGGCAGTGTGGCTTCTTTGTTTGGTGCTGGCGTTAATGTTTTTAGATAAGATGACATGGCGTTGATGTCGTAGTCGGTCATATACTGGGTGCTATGCTCAACCACTTCGGCCATGGCACCAAAGGCAGCAGTGGTATCAGTACGACCAGTTTTGAAGAAGTCATTTAATTCTGCAACCGTCCAAGTGCCAAGTCCGCGATGCTCACCGCGGATACTTTTGGCGCGCCAACCATCGATGATGGCACCGCTCAAATACTTGTTAGAATCTGCATTACTTAGAGCGATTTCTTGAAAGCCAATACCGCGCCCAGTGTGACAAGAGCCGCAGTGCCCAGGACCTTCGACTAAGTATTGACCACGAGTCAATAGGGCGTCGTCTGTCTCAGGGATAAAGTCACGCTTGCGATCAAATAAGACTTGCCAGTATGCCAAGGGCCAGCGCCAGTTTGCTATCGGAGGGAGCTCGCTTTTTAGATTGGATTGCTTGACGGCTTTAACATCGGACATAAAAAAGGCGTACATCGCGGCTAAGTCTTCGTCTGGCATGAGCTGGTAAGAGGGGTACGGCATAGCAGGGTATAAGGCTTTATTATCACTGCGTACCCCATGCTTCACGGCGTTTTTAAAGTCATCGAAACTATAGTTGCCGATGCCAGTTTCTTGATCGGGTGTGATATTGGTCGAATAAATTGCCCCAAGTGGCGTTAGCATAGGCAGACCGCCGGCATAAGTCTCGCCATTGAGCGTGGTATGACACGCGACACAGTCAGCAGTGCGCGCGATATATTCGCCCTGCTTGATGAGAGCAGGATCAGTGATATTGACCTCGATATCGCTACTGTTGGTGCGCATATTTGGCAGTAATTGCCCAATAATAAAGGCAACCACCAGCCCGATGACGGCTGCTATTATTATAATCAGTGGCCATTTTTTCATAAGCCCGCCCTCCATAAGATATTTTTACTAAGCTTATAATTCATCACCCATATTTCATGAGGTGTATTAATCATTCTTATTGAAATCAAAATTGAAATCGAATATTTGTGATTTAAGCTCAGCGAATTAAAAGTTACACGACTGTCATATAGTATAGGGTAGCGGGTAATATTGTGATATTGTGGAAAACCACATTATAATTAAGGTTTTTACTTATAATGTACGTTTGGTAGGTCAAATATAAGGCTAGGTGTATGCATAAAAAGTCTAAAATTTGGACTATCTTAAAGGCTTGTTTTATTACCGTTGTTGCATCGGCTGCTTGGTTGATGCTATCTAATGCCACCGCCCAGACCTACTATTTGGGTGTGCTGGCACCGCAAGGCGAAACAGCCGCACAAAATCGCTGGCAGCCGTGGCTTGACGAGCTTAATGATCAGTTATCAGATGACACCGTGATATTGGTACCTTTGGCGCTGGAGAATTGGCAACAGCAAATAGAAGCACAGCAGTTTGCGCTAGTGCTTGGCCCGCAAGTACAGTTTATAAAAATGAATACCATCAGGTGGCGCTGGCTGGCTACCTTACAAACAGAGACGGCTCAATTAAATAGCAATGCGCAAAACGCTCGTGATAAAAGTTCTCGTGATAAAATTTTTAGCAATCAAGGATTTGATGCTGAGGGTGTTAATGGGCAACAATCGCAAAATCAGCTATCGACGACAGTCACCCTCGTCAATGAATTTAATAAGCTAAATGAATATACGCCATTAAAACAGCCGAGTGCGATGGAAGAGGTCGCCAGTGCTTTATGGGTCGCTGCCGACAGTGATATTTATCGTTTGCAGGATTTAGAGCAACGTCATATTGCTGCCGTCGACACTGACGCATTTGGCGGTTATTTATTGGGCGCGCATTTATTACAGCAAAATGGCATCACGCCAAATCACTATCAAACACAGTTTGTCGGTTATCCGATAGAGCGCACTTTGCATGCCTTGGCTCGCGGCAAGGTAGACGCTGCCATTACACCGCTTTGTTTGATGGAAGAGATGGCAAGGCGCGGTCAAATCAATGACAAGCAATACCGTCTCATTCATCCAGTCGCCACTGTATCCAGCTGCCACTCTTCAACGAAAATATACCCAAATTGGACATTGGCAGCGACCGAGCAAGCGCCAGATGCTTTGGTGCGCCAGATCAATCAAAATCTATTTGGCAAGAGTCAATTAGAGCAGCGCTGGTTGCCAGCAGAATCAAGTAGCGATGCTGAGCGCATTCTTTATGAGATGAATCGTCATCCCGCCCAAAAGCAGCTGAGCGCGCATATGATCGACTGGATAAAGGCGCATCGATTATGGATGGCTGTGATTATTTTGGTTATCCTGATATCGACAGTAAATTATGCTTGGATGAGCTGGCTGGCATGGCGGCGGCAAAAAAAGATAGTGCGGCAAAATAGGCTAATCCGTGATTATGATCAGCAGTTACACCAATCAGAGCGCTTTGCGGTCATCGGTGAGATGAGCGGTGCTATCGCTCATGAAATAAATCAGCCGCTGGCAACCATTCAAAATTATGCGCAAGGGTTATTGATACGCAGTCAACATACAAGTTTGTCTAAAAATGCTATCGACATAGCGCCACTTGATAATGCGGCAACAGAGAATGCTCTACAGCAGATTGTCAATGAAACAGAACGTGTCGCTGCTGTAGTGACTAATATTCGCCGCTGGGCTGGACGGTCGCAAGCGAAGGAAACTCGTGTCGATATCGCAGCTATCTATCAACAGTGCATTTTATTATTGGGTGAGCAAGCAGTAGGTGTCAATTTTTGGCTGGCAAGTAATTATCAGCATTTAACCTTGCCAAATTTGCTATTAGATCAATTACTGATAAATAGCATGACCAATGCTGCGCAGCAAGGGGCGACCAATATCATGCTCCGCTGTCAGGCAGAGGAACATGATGGCAAGCAATGGCTGGTATTGCATCTAAGCGATGATGCTGGCGGCTTTGATCAAGCCCAGCTTAAAGCACAGCACCTACCAGAGAACCTACCCAGTCAGTATGCTACTCAATCAACGAAAGCAGGCGGTCTAGGATTAGGACTGATGATATGTCAGCGCTTATGCAAGTCGCTGGGCGGTATGATGCAGCTAAATAATATTGATGCCGCACGTGAAATTGAGCAATTTTACCAAGTAATGAGCAGCGAGCAGCACCGCTTTAAACGTAGCTTAAATGGTAAGATTCAGCTGCTACAAATCAATGTTAACTATCAGCTGTCAAACATGGTGGGCGCACAAATATCTTTTTATCTGCCATTATCTTTAGCGAATAACGACGAAAAACTCTAATGAATATCAATAATGTATTTAGCCATAAGGTCACATATGACGTCTAATCAACTCTCAAATGAGCCTACGTGCTGGCAAGATGAAAACAGTCATCTGTCTGACGATTTATCAGGCATTACGCCAGAATCGCTTATTATTCATATCATTGATGACGAAGAAAGTGTGCGCATGTCCTGTGATTTTTTGATTAGCAGCTTAGGGCTATCGACCAAAGTGTGGGCAAGTGCGCTGACGTTTTTGCAACAAGTTAATATTTGTCGTCCAGCAGTGATTGTGAGTGATTTGATGATGCCAGAGATGAGTGGTCAAGCGCTACAAGTGCATCTTAGTCAACAGGACAGCCCTATGGCATTGATAGCGCTAACGGGAAATGGCGAGATTGCTGATGCTATCAATATGCTGAAGCAAGGTGCGGCTGATTATCTGGAAAAACCGATTAATAGCCGCCGGCTACAAGAAGCGCTTGCATGTGCGCAAAACCTCACTCTAAAACGCGCCACGCTTTATGATATTAAAAAGCTCTATGCGCAGCTGACCGATAAAGAAAAGCAGGTTGCCAATGAATTGTTAGAAGGTAATTTGAATAAAAATATCGCTGATCATTTAGACGTTTCCGTCCGTACGGTAGAGGTGCATCGTTCACAAGTGATGAAAAAAATGCAGTCACAACATGTCAGTGAGTTGATTCAAAAGTTGGTTATGCTTGGGATTTAGTTGTATGCACGTGAGTAGACATAGATAGTTTACCTACACAAGCTATATTATCGGTTCACTAAATATACTTTAAAAAGATAAAAGGAATAATTTGTGTCATATTTTCAAAGCGATGTTGCTGAAACTGTTCACCAGTTCTCAGTTAAACACTGTCCTGATGATAGATATGCTTCATTTGATTATTGTTATGGATACTTCAAAAAAACCTCTTCACAGCAATTACGAGAAGATATGGAAAAAAGCTGTCTAGTTTTAGGTTTTTACCTAGCAAGCTGGGGCATGATGAGAGGTTCAAGCTTCCTATTAGGTCATAGCATTAAATACTTTGAACCTTTGATCGAATATATAGCCGAACAAGATAAATCTATTTGGGATATTGATGTCGATAATTACAATGAACAGAATATGGATATCATTTTAGAGATATATAAACAATGCAAAGAGCGACTGATTCATGGTAACAATGCCCACTTAACACTGATTACCAAAATTTTACTGGGTGTTTTTGGTTTTGTACCTGCTTTTGATAGGTATTTTAAAGATGCTTTTAGCTCTATCTCTACCAGTAAATGTGGGTATTCAGTGTGCAATAAAAATGCTTTAAGAAATATCCATCAGTTTTATTTAGATAACCAATATGAAGTTGATAGCCTAGCGGATAAATTGAAAATACTGGATTTTACAACTGGTGAGTCATCAGGGTTGAGATACCCTAAGGCAAAAGTAATAGATATGTATGGTTTTACCAAAGGTCTTAATATGAGCAAATAACTCAAAAATAATATTTTATGATTTTGGCTATAGAGATTAGCTAGAAAACATATCTTATCGAAAAAATGCCCATGCTTACATTAAGCGTGGGCGTTTTTTGACTCATTCTACCTTTGTAAACTAGCTCAATATCAAGCTATCATCTTCGACTTTTTCACCGCGAGTTTGCTCAAACATATCAAGTAAGTCATGTACAGTCATGCCTTGACGTTTATCGCCAGCCACATCTAATACCACTTGTCCTTGATGTAACATCACCGTTCTGGTGCCATGCGCTAATGCCTGCTGCATTGAGTGCGTGACCATCATCGTTGTAAGCTGATTGTCCGTTACAATTTTATCGGTCAATTCTAAAACGAAAGCAGCAGTCTTAGGGTCGAGGGCAGCAGTGTGCTCATCAAGCAATAAAATTTTGGAGGGCTGTAATGACGCCATCAATAGGCTAACAGCTTGACGTTGACCACCGGATAACAGGCCCATACGGTCGGTTAAACGATTCTCTAGACCCAGTTTTAATACTGACAGTTTCTCGCGAAATAAGTCACGGTTATTTTGATTGAGCGCAAAGCTTAAACCACGTTTGCCGCCGCGCTTATAGGCAAGCGCCATGTTTTCTTCGATGGTTAGCGCCTCACAAGTTCCCGCCATCGGGTCTTGGAAGACACGAGCCACCCAATGAGCGCGTTGGTGCGCGGTTTTTTTGGTGACATCGATGCCATTTAATAAGATTGAACCGCTATCGACGCGCGTGGTGCCACTGACCGCATTTAAAAAGGTCGATTTACCCGCGCCATTGGTACCGATAACAGTCACAAACTCGCCATCAGCGATATTCAGATTGATACCGCGTAGGGCAGGGTTTTCAATGGGCGTTCCAGGATTAAAGGTCAACCGCAAATCTGTAGCTTGCATCATAATAATTATTCCTTATGGTTGCACATTGACATTAAGCCCGAACTTTACGACTTAAAAATTTATTTTTAGCTTTGGGCAATACCAAGGCCAATACCACGAGCAGCGCTGTAATCAAGTTTAAATCCTGCGGACCAAAACCAATACTACGTAGCGTATCGCTCGATAGGGCAACCTGAATAAACAGCTTGTACAATACCGCACCGACAACCACAGCAAAGGTAATCAGCCAAATCCGCTTGGCAGGAATAATAGTCTCACCGATGATGACCGCTGCCAAACCAATGACAATGGTACCGATACCGATGGAGATATCTGCGCCACCTTGCGTCTGCACAAACAGCGCACCCGCTAGAGCAATCAAACCGTTGGAAATCGCCATACCAATGATGGTCATCCACGAGGTGTTGATACCTTGCGCCTGTGCCATACGTAAGTTTGAACCAGTTGCACGCATCGATAAACCCGTTTCGGTACTATAAAACCAGTTTAAAAATAACATGGCCAGTAGCACGACAACACCTATGATTAGACAGCGCATCCAGTAACCATTGCCATCATGGACCAAGGTACTAAAGACCGTGGTTTCACCCAATAGCGGCAAGTTTGGCGCACCCATAATCCGTAGATTGACAGAATATAAGGCAACCATCACAAGGATACTGGCAAGCAGCTGCAAAATGCCCAGTTTGACGTGTAGCCATGCGGTGACAATACCGGCAACTGACCCTGCTAGCATACCAAAGGCACAAGCAAGCCAAGGATTGATACCGGCAATGATAGAAATACCAGCGACGGCGCCACCTAACGGAAAGCTACCGTCAGCGGTCAAATCCGGAAAGTCGAGGGTACGAAATGAGATTAGGACGCCAAGCGCCACTAGGCCATAAATCAGACCGCTTTCAAGTGCACCAAAAAAAGCAATTAAAGACATAAGAGATCAGTAAGTCATAACCAAGCGTTTAGCAACTAACGTTCTAATATCGATTCATAGAATGAGTGCGTGAGATAGATCAGCGCTGTCTCATCTATACGTCAATTTTAGCTAAACGACTAAGCGGTGAATTTAACAGATTAAACAATCTGCGGTTAGGGTAAACCAAAACATGTCACGATCAACAGCTATCATAAGCTACCTAGGTTCAAAGCTTTGATTAAAAAAAGGGCAAATTTATAAACGACGCAAATACTTTATATTTAATCAATGTGGTTTAAGTAAGAAGCCCAGCCTACTGATTCATAGCTGGGTTTCTGATGTTAAACATTTAGCCTCATCGCATAACGGTAGATGAAGGCTGACACCAAATCCATCAAACTCGGTATCTACCTTATGATAGCTGTAATGAGCTAGCTATAAAAGTGCGTTATTCTACCACTTCTTTTGCTTTATCGATAACCGCTTGTGACAAAGTAATGCCTTCTTCTTTGGCATGCTTTGGACTAACGTATAGATCCAACATTTGCGGGGTGTAGACAGGAATAGCGCCTGCTTTTTCACCATTTAAAATACGTACCACGATTTTGCCTGTTTCGCGACCGAGCTCGTAGTAATTCACGCCCAATGCAGCAACGGCACCACGCTCAACTGAGCTAGTGTCAGACGCAATCAGTGGAATTTTGCTCTCTTTGGCGACTTGATATAGTGATTCGTAAGCCGATACGACGTTATTATCGGTTGAGGTATAGATCATATCGACCTTACCTTCGAGGCTACGTGCTGCCATCGCAATATCAGTACTACGCTGGGCAGGCGCTTCGAGTACATTGATACCTAGTGGTGTCAGTTTTTCTTTTAAGTTTTTCAATATAATCGTTGAGTTGACTTCGCCTGGGCTATAAACGTAGCCGACATTTTTTAGACTAGGAATGATTTGACGCATCAGCTCAATTTGTGGCTCATAAGGCAGGGCATCAGAGCCGCCAGTGACATTGGTGCCAGAGCCATCTAGTTTTGTCACTAGTTTGGCGGCAACTGGGTCAGTAACTGCTGAGAATACTAAAGGGATACTGCTCGTAGCAGCAGCTACTGACTGCGCTGATGGAGTACCAATCGCAACGATAACGTCTGAATTATCTGCGACGAATTGCTTAGCAATCTGTCCAGCAGTGGCAGTGTTACCCTGTGCGCTTTGGAAATTAACCGTTAAGTTTTCACCATCCTTAAAGCCTGCTTCATTAAGCTCGTCGATAACGCCCTTACGGACGTCATCAAGCGCTGGATGTTCGACGATAGCCGTAATAGCGACGGTCTTCATCGCTGTGGCTGCATCGCCAGTAGCAGCTGTATCAGTGGTGCTGGTATCTTGTGCTGATTGATTACAGCCAGTTAAGATGGCCGTACAAACACCACCTAATAATAGTGCTTTACTAAAGTTAAAATGACCAAAACGATTTTGATACAACATGGGTCTCACTCCTGAAAATAATAATGTGTCCGTACATTATTTAATTTATAGATAAAAGGTATAGATGGATAAAGGGTAAAGCAGTTATCTGTATAGAAGGCTAAATGTTATTTTTCAGTGCTACTTGTCAAAACTATTTATCCGTATTATTTATCCGCACTCTGCGCTTGTTTGTCGACATTAATGGCATTTTTTAGCAGCTCATCAGTCAGACTGACGCCTTGCTCAGCCGCATGTTTCGGGCTTGCATATAAGGTTAAAGTATTCATCACTTCAGGCTTAATACTGCTAACTGCTTCGCCATTTAACACACGATACACCATTTTGCCTGTGGTACGACCAAAGTCATAATCATTGACACCAAGCGCCGCAGTCGCACCACGTCGCACACTGAACTCGTCCGAGGCAATGACAGGAATATCAAGCTCGTTGGCAGCACCTGCCATCGCTTCAAAGGCGGATACCACATTGTTATCTAGTGAGGTATAAATCACATCAACACGACCAGCAAGGCTACGAGTCGCCATCGCCACATCCGTTGGGCGATTGGCGGTGACGTCTAATATCTTAAGCCCACGCGCAGGCGCAGCTTTTTTAAGTTGATTGAGTACCACCACCGAATTGACTTCACCTGGACTATAAACATAGCCAATGGTTTTTGCATTAGGCGCAATTTTTTGAATATTGTCTAGTTGCGGCTCGATAGGTAGCTCACTAGACAGTCCTGTCACATTAGATTGGATAGGCGTATTGTTCTCGTTAATGAGCTTTGCCGCGACAGGGTCTGAGATAGCCGTATAAATAACTGGAACCGTCTTAGTTGACGCAACGATAGACTGAGCTGATGGCGTCGAGATTGCCACGATGGCATCTGGATTGTCTCCTGCAAACTGCTTAGCAATCTGACCTGCTGTCGCTGTATTGCCCTGAGCACTTTGAAAATTAATGGTTAGATTTTGGCCTTCAACATAGCCATTATCTGCCAACTCATCAATAATGCCGCGGCGCATCGCATCTAATGATGGATGTTCGACGATTTGAGTGATGGCTAATGTCTTGGCAGGCTTGTCAGAATCTGCGGCGGCGCTGGTATCTGTCGTTGCAGCAGTGTCGGTCGTGTTTGAGCAGCCAATTAATCCAAGCGCGGCGCTCATAGCAGCACCGAATAGGCTGAAGCGTAAAGTAGTAGCAAAGGTCATTTTATTGGGGCTCATAGGTTAGAGAGTGCAGGTTACCCGAGTCAATGTTATGTGCATGCTGAGATAACGGGCTAACATCAAAGTAATCAATCCATTGATCATTACGTCCATATTATGACAGTAATGTAACTTATGGCAATAAGAAATTAAAACGCGTTTGTCATTACTTCTATAAAGAACGTGCTGAGTTAATATTCATCGATATTATCTTCTATATAAGCACTGATTTTGGCGATTGACCAGCGATAGTTTTGGGACAATAAAAAAGATGCCCAGCTGGACATCTTTTTTGTTTGTTGAGTAAGCCTAACTATTAAGCAAGCACATCGCCAACGACACAGCCATCAGGTAATGTCACGACCGTTAAGCCTGTCTTTGGATTGCCAGTCGATAGCACCATACCTTCTGATACACCAAACTTCATCTTACGTGGGGCAAGATTGGTCACGCAAATAACCTTTTTACCTTGTAGTTGCTCAGGCTCATAAAACTTACGGATACCACTGAATACGTTACGCGGCTTGTCTTCACCAACATCTAAGGTGAACTGTAAAAGCTTATCCGCGCCTTCAACATGATTGCATGCTAAGACGTGTGCTACTTTCATCTCGACCTTAGCAAAGTCTTCAATACCAATGTAGTCAGTTTGCTCAGCATCTGTTGCTGCGGCAGGCTCGTTTTTCTCGACTGGTTTGCTATCTTTGTTGGTGACTGGAGTGGCAGCTTGAGCCAAAGACTCTTTTGACGCCTCAATCATTGCGGCGACATCTTTTTCTTCGATACGTTGCATGAGTGGTTTAAACTTATTGATTTTATGTCCAAGCAACCACTCATTACGGCTGGCAAAGCTTAAATCGTCAATGTTTAAGAATTCTTTGGCATTGGCAGTCAGCTCAGGTAATACTGGTGCAAGATAAACCATCAATTGACGGAAGATATTAATCGCGACCGAGCAAACATCTTGAACTTCTTGCTCTGCGCCTTCAACCTTAGCAAGTGCCCATGGTTTTTTCTCATCGATATATTCATTGGCTTTATCAGCACATTGCATAATCAAACGCATGGCACGCGAAAACTCACGGTTCTCGTAAGCGGCAGCAATCTCATCGCCCGTTTTGGTAATATCTTCTAATAAACTTGGCTCAGCGCAGACTTCTGTGAGCATGCCGTCGTACTTTTTGACCAAGAATCCAGCACTGCGGCTAGCGATATTGACCACTTTACCAACCAAGTCAGAGTTAACCTTTTGCATGAAATCTTCTAAATCAAGGTTGATATCTTCGACTTTATCAGACAATTTACTAGCAAAATAATAACGCAAGTATTCAGGATGTAAGTGATCAGCATACGTTTCGGCTTTAATAAAAGTACCGCGTGACTTACTCATTTTTTCGCCATTGACCATCAAGAAGCCATGAGCAAAAACACCCGTTGGTGTACGGAACTCACTACCGGCTAGCATGGCAGGCCAAAATAGCGCATGGAAATAAACGATGTCTTTACCGATGAAGTGATACACCTCGGTTTTATGCTCGTTTTCTTGCATCCAATAACGGTCAAAGTCGAGCGCCTCGTCTGTACCTGCGCGTTTATCGCAGAGGTTTTTGAAGCTCGCCATGTAACCGACTGGAGCATCTAGCCAAACATAAAAATATTTGTCTGGCTCATCGCTTGGGGTATCTGGAATCTGAAAACCAAAGTAGGGCGCATCACGGGAAATGTCCCACGTTGCCAGACCTGCTTCAAACCATTCTTGTAGTTTATTGGCGACCGATGTTTGCAAGCGATTGTCACTACGCGTCCAATCTTTTAAGAATTGCTCAAATTCAGGCAAATTAAAGAAGTAGTGCTTGGAGGTTTTCAGAATAGGCGTGGCATCTGATAACGTTGAATGCGGGTCTTTAAGATCCGTTGCATCATAGGTCGTACCGCAGACTTCACAGTTATCGCCATATTGGTCTGCCGCTGCGCATTCAGGGCAAGTACCCTTGACAAAGCGATCGGCTAAAAATAGCTGTTTTTCAGGGTCAAATAATTGTTCGACATCTTTGGTACTAATATGCCCAGCATCATTTAAACGACGATAAATCAGCTCAGAGAAATGCTTGTTTTCTTCTGAGTGGGTGGAGTGATAATTGTCAAAGTTAATCAAAAATTTGGCAAAATCTGCTTCATGCGACGCTTTCACCGCGGCAATTTGTTCCTCCGGCGTGACGCCATTGGCTTCTGCTTTGAGCATGATTGCCGTACCGTGTGCATCGTCTGCGCAGACATAAGTGACCTGATGGCCTTGCGCTTTCATGGCACGCGCCCAAATGTCGGTCTGAATATATTCTACAAGATGCCCCAAATGGATATAGCCATTGGCGTAGGGCAGCGCACTGGTTACTAGAATCTCACGCACTTTCATCACCTATATTTTTATATAAACGGGTTGGTTATCAAACGTCTTCAGCTGTTTTGAGCTATTAGACGCGATACTATTAATATCAAACTATCAATGCTAAAACGTATTAAGCAAATAAAAATTTAAAAAAGTGTGCCTATGATACCGTAATTCAGCCAAATTTGTGACATTACCTGAGTAATTAATATAGTCGCTAATAAAGCGATTAACTCTATACGGTATATAGAGTGTCAATCAATTATGAGAGATAAATAGTCGGTTGTATTTAGAGGTAGTAATGAGAAAGCGTCCATAAAAAACCCACCAAGCAATCGCTTAGTGGGCTCTTCGGTATCAAGCAATAATCATTAAATTTAATTATCTTTAAGGTTTAATAAATGCCTCATTTCAGGACGTTAGAACGAGCCAAACATCGTCCCTAAAATGATAACGGCGACCACAGCAATAAGTGGAATCACCATCGTTACCATGGCGACGTTTAGATAGGACTGCTTATGGGTCAAACCACAAATCGCAAGTAAGGTGATGACAGCGCCACTATGCGGTAGCGTATCCAAACCACCCGCTGCCATCACGGCAACACGGTGCATGAGCTCTGGGTCAATACCTGCTGCGACCGCCATTCTTAAATAGTCTTCACCCAACGTCGAGAGGGCAATACTCAAACCGCCAGACGACGAGCCAGTAATACCAGCCAGCGTGGTCATCGCCACCGCTTCTGAGATTAAAGGATTGTCAGGTGTTAGATTTAAGATACTATCACGAATGATGAGGAAACCTGCTAACGAGGCGATAACCGCGCCGTAACCGACTTCTGAGGCGGTATTAAAAATCGGCAACATCGAATCATAAGTACCACGGTTGATGGTTTTTTGCAGATTATTCCAATGACCGATACGTAGCAAAATTAACACAGCACAAGCCACGACTAACGAGATGATAATTGACCATAAACCCAGTGAGCCTGCGATATTTAGATCAGGAAACTGAGCTTGTAAGCCGCTAAAATCCACTGATGGAAAGATAGCGTAAGTTAATAAAGCATTCAAGCCAATGACCAACACCAGTGGAATCATAGCAATAGTAAATGAGGTGTGGTGCGTATTTAATACTTCAGCTTCTTTTTTGGCTGCTCCAACGCCGCCCACATCCTCTTCGTCATGCTGACCATAGCCTTCGCCTGCTGCATTGGCTTTTCTGGCGCGTGATTGTAGCCATAACCAACCACAAATAAACATGATAGTACCGCCGATAATACCCAAGATAGGCGCGGCAAAAACGTTGGTATTATAGTAAGGAATCGGAATGGCGTTTTGAATGGCAGGCGTACCTGGCAATGCCGTCATCGTAAAGGTGAATGAGCCTAAGGCAATCGCTGCCGGAATCAAGCGTTTAGGAATATCAGCGGCTTTAAACAAGTCTTTGGCGATTGGATAAATAGCAAATGCCACCACAAATAACGAAACGCCACCATAGGTTAAAATGGCACAAACTAAGATAACTGCTAAGATGGCTTTGCTAGCACCAAGCTTTTCGACCACGGTTTTGGCAATCGCCGTCGCCGCACCAGAGTCCGCCATCAAACGCCCAAATAATGCACCCAGCAAGAATATAGGGAAAAACTTAAGTAAAAATCCACTCAATGCGCCCATAAAGACATCGGTATAGGCAGGAATTGTGCTTAAAAAATCACCTGATAATAGTACGGCTAATGTCGCCATAATCGGTGCTAATATCAGCACGGAATAACCGCGATAAGCAAAAAACATCAGTAATAATAAAGTAATGACAATAGCAAAGGTACTAAACATGATCGCCCTCCTTGGCAAAGTTCAATCAGCGAGTATGCAGAGCATAGTGATATTGGTCAATAAAATTACTTAAAATAGGCAATATTTGATATTTTATTAAACATAAATCCTGTTTTAATAAGATATTGACCCATCATATATACCGCTACTGCGCTGGCTTGTATATTCCTATGGTTATTCTCTTCTCGCTACGAGAATAATATGGTAAGTTAGCACAAGATTTTTAATTATGATATATCGATAGAAATTGTATTAATATAAATATGGAAATATTGAGTGATGTCACCCACTCATAATCATTGATGATAGAAGTTAATAACAAAAAATAGACTTGCAAGGAGATAAGCATGAGTCAATCAAAAGTATATAGCAGTGCCGAAGAAGCGCTAAAAGGTATCGTCAGCGATGGACAAACGCTCGCTATCGGTGGTTTTGGTCTGTGCGGTATTCCTGAAGCGCTCATCGAAGCGTTACGTGATAGCGGGGTTAAGGATTTGACCTGTATCAGTAATAACGCAGGCGTCGATGACTTTGGCTTAGGATTACTATTACAAACGCGCCAGATTAAAAAAATGATTTCATCCTATGTCGGTGAAAATAAAGAATTTGAGCGTCAATACTTGGCAGGCGAGTTAGAAGTTGAATTAACGCCGCAAGGTACTTTAGCGGAAAAACTACGTTCGGGCGGTGCTGGTATTCCTGCTTTCTATACCGCAACTGGCGTTGGTACACTAGTCGCTGAAGGCAAAGAAACCCGTGATTTTGATGGTCGTACTTATATACTTGAGCATTCATTGCGCGCTGATGTGTCATTAATCAAAGCGCAAAAAGCGGACAAAGCGGGTAATCTAATATTCAACAAGACGGCGCGTAACTTCAATCCAGATTGCGCCATGGCAGGAAAAATTACCATTGTTGAAGTCGAAGAAATCGTAGAGACAGGCACCTTCGATCCTGATGACGTGCACCTGCCGGGTATCTTTGTGCAGCGTATCGTCTTGAATAGTAATCCTGAAAAGCGTATTGAAAAAACCACGACTAAGGCCGTTGAAGGCGCTTAGTTAAAGGCTTTATAGCATTTTTTTAAAGTGTTAAATTAATAATAGAATATTGTAATACTATTCCTAAAAATTTGAGTGGCAAGGAAAACGAGTGAAAGTGCTACATTTAGTAGACTAAGCGAATTTGACACCGCTCATCATATTTTTTGGGGTCGTTA
Source organism: Psychrobacter sp. TWP2-1-2 (assembly GCF_049896785.1). Taxonomy (NCBI): domain Bacteria; kingdom Pseudomonadati; phylum Pseudomonadota; class Gammaproteobacteria; order Moraxellales; family Moraxellaceae; genus Psychrobacter; species Psychrobacter sp. TWP2-1-2. The sequence continues at coordinate 104,061 of NZ_JAFCVA010000004.1, forward strand.
TAAAAATAAGGAAGTTATCATGGCATGGACAAGAGAGCAGATGGCACAGCGTGCCGCACAAGAGCTACAAGACGGCTATTATGTCAATTTAGGTATTGGTCTACCAACCCTAGTCGCCAATTATATCCCCAAAGATGTCGATGTTTGGCTACAGTCTGAAAATGGTCTATTAGGTATCGGCGAGTTTCCAACGGCAGAAAATGTCGATGGAGATTTGATTAATGCGGGTAAACAAACCGTTACCGCAGAGGCGGGTGCCAGTTATTTTAGTAGCTCAGAGTCGTTTGCGATGATTCGCGGTGGTCATGTTAATCTTGCGATATTGGGTGCGATGGAAGTATCAGAAAAAGGCGATTTGGCCAACTGGATGATTCCCAAAAAAATGGTCAAAGGCATGGGCGGTGCCATGGATTTAGTCGCTGGCGTGCAGCGCGTGATTGTCTTGATGGAACAAGTCAATAAACACGGCGAGCCAAAAATCCTTGCCAATTGCGAGCTACCATTGACGGGCAAAGGGGTGGTTGATCGGATTATTACCGAACTTGCTGTACTAGACGTCACTGACAACGGTCTAAAGCTAGTTGAGCTGGCAGAAGGTGTTAGCTTTGATGAGCTACAAGAAAAAACGCCAGTGAGCATTGCTCAATAAGCTTGTTAGATATATTTGGCACAGACCTCTAAAAAACCTATTTGATAATGGACTATAAAATATGGCGACCACATTACAACAAGATTTGACCGGCAAAGTGGCATTGGTCACAGGCGCTGCCAGCGGTATCGGACGTGATATCGCTGAAACTTATGCCAAAGCAGGCGCAGCGGTTGGTATTGCTGATATTAATCTTGAAGCGGCTCAGAAAACCGTTGATGCTATTGAAGCGGCAGGCGGACGCGCACTTGCTATTGCCATGGATGTGACTTCAGAGGATGCGGTAAACGCTGGTGTGCAGCAGCTTGTCGATACCTTTGGTGGTATTGATATTCTTGTCTCCAATGCTGGTATTCAGATCATCGACCCGATCCATAAAATGGCGTTTGAGGATTGGAAAAAAATGCTTGCTATCCATTTAGATGGGGCGTTTTTGACCACTAAAGCGGCGATACAGCACATGTATAAAGATGACAAAGGCGGTACGGTCATCTATATGGGTTCAGTCCATTCGCATGAGGCATCCATGTTTAAGGCGCCTTATGTCACGGCAAAGCATGGTTTACTTGGGCTGTGCCGTGTATTGGCAAAAGAAGGCGCTGAGCATAATGTACGCGCGCATGTAATTTGCCCAGGGTTTGTCAAAACGCCATTGGTCGAAAAGCAAATTCCGCAACAAGCCGCTGAAAAAGGCATTAGCGAAGAATCTGTAGTCAACGATATTATGTTGGTGAATACGGTAGACAAAGAATTCACGACCGTCGATGATATTGCTCAGTTAGCGCTATTTTTGGCAGCCTTCCCAAGCAATGTATTCACCGGTCAGTCTATCGTTGCCAGTCACGGTTGGTTTATGAATTAACTGAGTGGTGAATTAATGGGTTTGCGGGTTGTTTGATTGGTTTAAGGATCATGGTCTTGCTAATAAAAGACCAATCCATTAGCATCTAGTTTTATATTAATTTGAGCCAATTAGATTGGCTCTTTTTTATGAGCGCTTGAATACCGTTTCGGGTCGCACGGAGTAAGTATAATGAATGATAAGGATTTTGCAAAAACGCTTGCAGCAAAATTAAGCCGTGCTATCGAGCAACAGCAGTTTGAGCAATCAATCAATCAACTTCAAAATTTGCGCCCGATTGATATTGCCGATGTTCTGGCACTCATGGAGCCAAATCTTGCATGGCAGCTACTTGAGCATCTGCCCAATCGTTCTACCGTGTTCTCCTATTTAGAAACGGATATTCAGGTTGCACTTGCCTATGTATTTCCTCGGGCTGTATTAGCAAAGATAGTAGGCGAGATGCCTGCGGATGAGCGTACCGACTTATATAAGCACCTCAATCAGGAGCAGCGGGATGCTTTGTTACCCGCCTTGGCACAGGCACAACGTGAAGATATTCGTAAGTTATCTGCCTATGAGGAGCGCACTGCTGGTGCGTTGATGACGTCTGATTATGCGACTTTAGCTGCTCATATGACTGTCTCTGAGGCATTGGCAGCACTGCGCCTAGAAGCACCTGATGCCGAAACTATTTATCATGCTTATGTGATTGATGACGAGCGTAAGTTATTAGGCGTTGTCTCTTTACGAGTACTTATTTTAGCGGCTCCTGAACAGCTGATTAATGACATTATGATGAGTACAGTAGTGTCTTGTAATGTCAATGATGATCAAGAAGACGTTGCGAAAGTCGTGGCTCGCTATGATTTAATTGCGCTGCCTATTACCGATGATAGTGGTGCTTTGGTCGGTATTGTTACCCACGATGATGCGATGGATGTGGCGAGTGATGAGGCAACCGACGATTTCCATAAGTCGGGTGGTGTCTCGACCATGGTTGGCAAATTAAAAGACGTCAGCGTTCGAGTGTTATACCGTAAGCGGGTCTTTTGGTTGGTGTTCTTAGTATTTGGTAACTTGCTCTCAGGGTTGAGTATTTCCAATTTTGAAGATGTGATTGCCGCCAATTTGGTATTGGTGTTCTTTTTACCTTTATTGGTCGACAGTGGTGGTAACGCTGGCTCGCAGTCAGCGACCTTGATGGTGCGAGCTTTGGCGACTGGCGATGTGGTCATGCGTGACTGGTTTTCATTATTGGGTCGAGAGGCGGTGGTTGCGTTGATGCTTGGGGCGACGATGGCGGTGGCTATCTCAATCATCGGTTATGTACGTGGTGATGCAGTGGTGTCGTTAGTGCTGGCACTGAGTATGATGTCGGTGGTGATGATTGGTTGCGTCATTGGTATGAGCTTACCTTTTGTGCTTAATAAATTGGGTTTTGATCCTGCCACTGCCAGTGCGCCTTTGATTACCTCTGTCTGTGATGCCTCGGGTGTACTTATTTATTTGTTTATTGCTTCACAGTTTTTGTCTATCGGTTAATGCTGCTATAAAGCCTAGTCCCACTAGCGTTGTGGTTTTTTTATAGTGGTAATTCAGCTACACTGTCACTATAAAAGGTCTGGCTAACACGTTCACGAGCGGTATTGTTCACGACAGTATTCGCTGAGTTTTTGCCATGCCCACCCACTTGTATAGGCAGTAATAGTCGCTATGTTTAACTTTATGAAGAAAACCTCCACCAAAAAATCAGAAACACCAGAGCAGCGAGCAGAGCGCGATAGTGCCGTGGACAAGGTGCTGCTTGGTTATGAGGTAGGTACTGTCAGTATTGCCACCATGGTAACGGGGCTCGAGCGTGATGGTGACCAGCTCACCTTAGACTTGCGTCTACCCGTAAATAGTAATCCTGAAATTATCCAACAAGAACTTGGGCAACTGTTACATCCGCACGGTATCAAGACTATTCATATGAATGTTCGTCTGCCCGCACCGACGAAAGGCTCGGGGTCAAGTCTGCCAAAAGCAATGCCAAAAACCACTAATGCCATGGACAATCAATATAAACCAGCGGCAAATACTGATAGCAATACTACTGTTGAACCACCAATTACCAAAGCCGCGCCGACACAAGCGTCACTCGCCGCGCATCCGCGCATTCGTCATATTATCGTCGTGGCATCGGGTAAAGGCGGTGTTGGTAAATCCACTACCACGGTCAACATTGCTTTGGCATTACAAAAGCTAGGCAACCGTGTTGGCGTACTGGATGCCGATATTTATGGTCCTAGTATGCCAACGATGCTGGGCGTCGATAATGTCAAACCTGAGCTGGAAAACGAGCAGTTTGTTCCTATCAATGCGCACGGCATGGCAATGCTATCGATTGGTAGCTTGCTCGATGGTGACAATACGCCTGTCGCGTGGCGCGGACCAAAAGCCACTGGTGCGCTGATGCAGCTGTATAATCAAACCAACTGGCCGCAGCTAGATTACTTAGTGATTGATATGCCACCGGGTACGGGCGATATTCAGTTGACACTGGCTCAGCGTATTCCCGTAACGGGTGCCGTGATTGTCACGACGCCGCAGCATATTGCCTTACTTGATGCGCAAAAAGGCATTGAGATGTTTAACAAAACCAATATCCCAGTACTCGGCGTGGTCGAAAACATGGCACTGCATACCTGTAGTAACTGTAATCATACTGAAGCTATCTTTGGTACAGGCGGCGGCGAAAAAATTGCTGAGCAATACCATGTGCCACTACTGGGACAATTACCGCTCGCCAGTGGCATCCGTGCACAAGTGGATAAAGGTGAGCCGAGCGTCTTGGCTGATGATGAGTTTGCACCTTATTATCTGAGCATTGCTAAAAATATCGAAGCCAATATTAATAAATTCGCCAAGCCTGTCGATGATAAGCGTATTTTTTAATAGTTTTATAACGGTTCTCGATGATTTTTAGCGATAGCTAAATAGCCTAAGTATAAAAACTTGCAAGGATTTGGGTTTTAAAAAGGGAATATTGTTAGCTTATCGATTTATCAACGACATTTAGATAATATTCTCAAACAGTATAATCTCCTAAGATTATTCCGCCCGCCGTTATATGTGATTGAGCTCTCAAACAATCAAGTCATTGCCGTTTGCTACTATAAAGATGGGAGTAGCAAACGGCATCAAGTTAACGCCGACTTTAGCAATCGCCGAATGGTCATTGCTGACTTTAACAAATTTTCACAGGCGTTAACTGACCTCTTACTTAAGTTTCCGAGACATTTCTTATGGATGAGCGCGATAGCCGCTACCGATGTGACAGAAACACTGGCAGATGGATTGACTAGCATTGAAGTTAAGGTGATAACGGCAGCGTTTTTTGTGGGTTCTGCAAAGGCAAAAAGAAAAACTGTACATACTGTTGTGAGTTATCAAGGAAAAATAGTACCTTTAGAAAAATTTGGCTAGGATGCCTTAATCATGAATAAAAATCGCAATGAGCAAGATCAGCAACAACTATCTACCAGCAGTAAGCCAGCTGTTCTTAACGAGCTTATTCAAAATGGTCAGCCTACTTTTGGCATCTTTGCCCACGTAAAAAATATCAATTATTTGGACTACCACAGTCATCTTATTTCGCAAAAGACGCTGCCAAACTGGCGCAAAGATTTAAAAGCCAATCAATTCTGCTTTATTCAAATTATCCAGCCGCCTTATCGGGTTTGTCTGGCATTGGCAACGATTAAGTTGGCAACCAGTGCCTTTGTTTATCTTTATAACGAAGCGACGGATGAGCTAGAGGTTTGTGAAGCATTGCAACCTTTGACGCATCAAACACAGTTAGAAGGCGATTGCTATCAAGGGCAAATGGCATTTACCCATAGTAATCTCACATTAACATTGGATTTTACGCCTTCACAAATCGAAGTAGCATTGGATAGTAAACACATTACGCTTGATGCGACGCTACAGCGGCAATCAGCGCCATTAGCAGTCTGCACACCAACGGGCAGGCGCGGCTGGACCTTTACTCAAAAAGAACCGTTTTCGGTTATATCTGGTCATTTACTGATTAAAGCCCATTCAAAATTTAACACTGATGCTCAAGCCAAACAAATCCACTTTTCCGAAACGACTATCGCCAATCTCGATTGGACGCTTGGCTATATGCGCCACAAGACCAATTGGTTTTGGAGTTGTATCAATAGTTATTTGCCAGACGGTCGTCATTTTGTCCTAAATCTAGCGATGGGCGTCAATGAAACAGGGGTTAGCGAAAATGCGTGCTGGCTGGATGGGCAGATTTATTATTTACCGCCTGTGATGTTTGTCTGTGATGGTTTAAATTTGCCAGCTAATGAGCAATATGACAAAGCTAAAACCATAGATAATACGCGACAGCCTTGGCGCATCTATCATCAAAACCTAGGCTGGAGCAATGTTGATATTGACTTAACCTTCACGCCGATAACCGTTTATAAAAAGACGGATAATTTTGGTGTGCTTGCCAGTATCTTTGAGCAATGGCTTGGCTTTTATAGTGGTGAGATTCGTCTAAAAGATGACGTGATTAAAATCGATAAGATAACGGGCTTAGCAGAAGATCATTTCGCAAAATGGTAGGCGGTTGTCATGTTGATTGTAGATTTATATTAAACGCAGGCAAGCCTATAAATTGAGCGCTCAATTCCGTATAATCGTCGCTATCAAAATACCATTCATATCGTAAATTTTATTTTATAGCTGCTAAGGAACAACAATGTCTATCAAGTCTGACCGCTGGATTCGTAAAATGGCTGAAGAACACGGCATGATTGAGCCGTTTGAAGCGGGCCAAGTACGTTTTAATGATGCAGGCGAGCGTTTGGTTAGCTACGGTACGTCAAGCTATGGTTATGATGTACGCTGCGCGCCTGAATTTAAAGTTTTTACCAACGTTCATTCAGTGATTGTAGATCCAAAAAACTTTGATGAAAAAAGCTTTATTGATGTTATCGGTGACGAGTGCATTATTCCGCCAAACTCGTTTGCGCTAGCACGCACCATGGAATATTTCCGCATTCCACGCGATGTATTGACGATCTGTCTTGGTAAATCAACGTATGCCCGTTGCGGAATTATCGTCAACGTGACGCCGCTGGAGCCTGAGTGGGAAGGGCATGTCACTTTGGAATTTAGTAATACCACCAATCTACCAGCACGTATTTATGCAGGCGAAGGGGTGGCACAAATGCTGTTTTTCCAAAGTGATGCTGATGACGTATGTGAAACCAGCTATAAAGATCGCGGCGGTAAGTATCAAGGTCAACGTGGCGTGACATTGCCAAGAACCTAGTAATCTTATATGCTAACTGAAAGTGCACAATGATAAATCTTTTAGATTAATCACAAAAAGGCTGACCGTATATAATACGACCAGCCTTTTTTATACCGAAAAATTGACTATTTCAACACTTTTAAACCAGCTTTATTATCACGTTTGGCTTTAGGTGTCGCAGTAGGGCTCTTCTGTGAGCTTACTATCGCATCATCTTCAGGTTGATAGTTGTCATATTCATTGGGGTCAAAAAACATCCCTTGCGAGTTTTCCTTCGCATAAATACCTAACACCGACGTCATTGGTACCCAAATCTCTTGTGACACGCCGCCAAAACGCGCACTAAAATGAATATAATCATTTTCCATACTCATATTACCAGTCGCACGGCTGGCGATATTCAATACGATACGACCATCTTGCACGTGTTCCCTTGGAATCTGTACGTTTTCGGCAGTGGCATCAACCATCAGGTAAGGCGTTAGTTGATTGTCTTCTATCCACTGATAAAGTGCGCGCACCATATAAGGACGTGTTGGGGTAATAGAGGTGGTTTCGCTCATCTAAGGGTTTCCTATACTGATAATTTGAAGATAATAACTTAAAGGTATTTTGTTGTTTTCTATTTTAAGACAGCGGTTAAGCATTGTCTAGGGCGTGTCCTGATTTTGAAAATGGTGATAAAAATTGCAGCCAAACAAGGAAAGTAGTGCTGATAATATCTAAATATAAGCAAGTTACTTTGACACAGTTTGACACAGTTTGACAAAGATTTAGTCATTTTGGCCCATTTAAGGTTTAATGCTCAGATTGAGGGTACACCCTAATTAACGCACACTTTTTTGAAAGCTAGTACGCTCAAAGACCCGCTGTTGATAATCAAATAGGGGGCGACTAATTGCGCGTGGCAGCTCAATTCCCATTTCTTCAAGTCGCCATAACAAAGGTGCTAACAATACATCACACCAGCCAAAATCGTCTGCCATAAAATAAGGTTTATGAGCAAACAGTGGTGATAAAGTAATCAGAGAATCGCTTAACTGTTTTTTCGCAATAGCAGCTTGTGTTTTGTTAAAGCTATTAGGGTGCATGAGTAGACGCTTACCGAGTACCAGCCAATCGTGCTGAATACGCCAAGCCAATTGGCGAAATTGGGCACGCTCTTGCGGGGTATCCGGTAGTAGCTTGTTTGTATGGTAACGCTCTTCAAGATACTCAAAGATAACGTTAATCTCATACAGTGCGATTTCACGTTGTTGCAGAACAGGCAAGGTGTGATAGGGATTCAGCTCGGTTAAATCTTCAGGCCGTTCAGAGTGCAAGCGTGATAGATAATAGGCCAGCTTTTTTTCCTCAAGCAATAGGCGCACTACATGACTGTCGTAGCCATCATCAGCGTATAAAATCAGCTGACTACTTGGAATGTCGTTCGCATCAATCATGAAAGCCTAATGTTAATAGTAAAGCCTATCATCGTAAACAAAGTTGCTCTGATTATCAAGGCAAGGTACGTAAACATTGCGGGTGAGCCTTTTTTTAAATAATGGTTCAGTGTTTTATGGTCTTTTAAGAGACAAAAAAAGGCACTACCAGAGTAGTGCCCTTTTTTTCGATAAAAATATATTTTTTAATACTTAATTATTTTACATCTGTCCAGAATTCTTTGTTCAATAAGTAAACTGGAATGAGTAATACTAATAAGAATAAAATTACAAAGAAGCCAATCACTTGACGGTCATGACGGTTAGGCTCTGCCATCCACGCCATAAAGTTAACCAAATCACCCACTTCGGATTCAAACTCTTCAGCACTCAGCTCTTCTTGCATATTATGCAATACATGAGGCATCGCCGCATTGGCAAGTACTAAGTTATTGGCACCCCAAGGACGGCTTGGGTCTTCATAAAACGATAACAGGTAAGTATATACCCAGTCATCGCCACGTAGTCTGGTCTCAAGTGATAAGTCTGGTGGTGCTGCGCCAAACCATGATGCTTGTACTTCAGGATCAATTTCAGCATTGATATGATCACCGATTTGATCGGTGGTGACCATCAAATACTTTTCGACCAACTCAGGTGGTATCTCTAAATCTTTAGCAATGCGCGAGTGACGAACATACTGGGCAGAGTGACAACCAGCACAGTAGTTCATAAAGATTTTCGCACCGTTTTGTAGCGAGCCCTTATTGGTAAAATCAATAGGGGCAGTACTACAAGCTAAATGTTCTTCAACACCCTCAGCATTGGTGAATGTACCACATCCACCGCCACCAGCTGCCAGTGCAGTACCAGCCGTCAAGGTTAATGCCGCGCCTAAGCCTAGACCCGCTAGGGATTTAATTAGCGTGTTCATTAGTGACCTCCGGTAACGCGTTCTGGTGGCTGTTTACACTTCTCAATAGAGGTATAAATTGGCATCAGTAAGAAAAACAAGAAATACAAGACAGTGAAGATACGAGCCATCAATGTTGCTGTTGGTGTCGTTGGCGTCGCGCCTAAGTAACCTAAAACTAAGAAACTAATCGCAAACACGGTTAAAGCAATTTTAGATAAAATGCCTTTATAACGTATAGAGCGTACAGGCGATCTGTCTAACCATGGTATCAAGAATAGTACGGCAATCGCACCACCCATCGCAATCACACCACCCAACTTGTCAGGAACCGCACGTAAAATGGCATAGAATGGCGTGTAATACCATACTGGTGCAATGTGTGCTGGTGTTTTCAATGAATTCGCTGTCTCAAAATTTGGTGGCTCAAGGAAGAATCCGCCGCCTTCTGGGAAGAAGAATACCACTGCAAAGAACAAGATAAAGAAGACCACGATACCAATCATATCGTGTACTGTGTAGTACGGATGGAATTCAATACCATCTAACGGCACACCATTTTTATCTTTTAGCTTCTTGATATCAATACCATCAGGGTTGTTCGAACCCACATGGTGTAGCGCTACAATATGCATGAATACTAAGCCCACAAGTACGAGCGGGATAGCAACCACATGTAGAGCAAAAAAGCGGTTTAGGGTGATACCTGAGATAATATAATCACCACGTACCCATTCTGCAAGCCCATCACCAATCACAGGTAGAGCAGCAGGAAGGTTCAAGATAACCTGTGCACCCCAAAATGACATATTGCCCCAAGGAAGTAGGTAACCGAAGAAACCTTCTGCCATCAATGCTAAGTAAATACCCATACCGATGAGCCAAATAAGCTCACGTGGTTTCTGGTATGAACCATATAGCAGTGCTCTAAACATATGCAGATAGACGACCACAAAGAACGCAGATGCACCAGTTGAGTGCATATAACGGATGAGCCAACCACCTTTGACATCGCGCATGATGTATTCAACAGACGCAAATGCCCCTTCGGCACTTGGGTTATACATCATGGTCAGCCAAATACCTGTTACCAATTGGTTAACCAATACCACCATTGATAACACGCCAAAAAAGTACCAAAAGTTAAAGTTTTTTGGTGCATAGTACTTTGACATATGGTATTCATAGGTTTCGGTCGCTGGAAAGCGTGCGTCCACCCAATGCATTAACTTTTTACCCATGCTCATATTAAGCCTCCCCAATCGTCAAGATGGTACCATCCATGTTGTAATCTGGGACAGGTAAGTTAAGCGGTGCAGGAACGCCACTATAAACGCGACCCGCCAAGTCATATTTAGACCCGTGGCATGGGCAGAAAAATCCGCCATACCAATCATTACCACCCAAGTCAGCCGCGCCAACATCAGGACGGTAGTTTGGTGCACAACCTAAATGTGTACAGACGCCTTCTACTACCAATACTTCTGGTGAGATAGAGCGTTCTGGATTTTTACAGTATTCAGGTTGTAATGACGCATCAGATTCAGGGTCAGACAGTAAAGGTTTTACTGACGCTAAAGTCGCTAGCATGTCTTCTGTGCGTTTGACCACAAAAATGGGTTTACCGCGATATTTGACAACGATCATCTGTCCTGCTTCGATAGAACCAATGTCTTGGGTCACTGCAGCCCCTGCAGCCTCAGCTTTAGCGCTTGGGTACCAAGAACGGACAAAAGGTGTTGCCACAGCAGCTACCCCAGCTGCACCAATCGCGGCAGTCGAGGCAATAAGAACTCTACGGCGTTGTACGTTAACGCCTTCGGCTTGGCTCATTAATACTTCCTCCAGGTGAATGAAATGGGATTATCCCACACTGGGTTTGTGGCTTAGAAAATGTACAATATCAAGCCACTTTGGCTGTGCCTAATTTTGCTAATTGTTGCTATTCTAAGCTATTTCGGTGATAAAATAAATTATTGCGTTAAAAATAAAGCAACCTTGATAGAACATACTCTAAGGTTGAATAGGAGAATTGATGCAAAATAGCTGCATTATCAATGTCTCACATAGATTTTTTGGCAAGGATTATAAGCGTGATGACCTTATAATTAATAAGGATATTTTGCAATAGCGAATGATACTCGAAATTAAGGTAATGTTCACTAACTTTCAGTACCTAACTACTATGTAAGTAGTCGTAAACCAATAATCACCGCTTTATAAGAACAAAACGGTGATTATTTCATTACTTTTTATGTTTTATCAAACTTCAAGTTTTATAAAACATGGCTTCAGTCGCTAACATTAGCTCTCAAGCTCACTCCAACGCTCAAGCTTACTCATCATCTCATCTTCAATCGTCAGTAGGCGCTCACTTGCGGCAGTCGCTGCATTAACGTCAGTGGTGAACCATGAGCCATCTGCTAGTTTCTCTTGCAATTGGGCTTGTTCAGCTTCTAATGCAGCGATTTCTTTTGGTAAATTGTCCAGTTCACGCTGTTCATTGAAATTGAGCTTTTTGGCAGCTTTGTTAGGTTTTGCTGCGGTTGTCTTATTGGTAACTTTACTGACAGTATTTGCATTATTGGCTGGTGCTCTAGCCGCGTGGGCGGCTTGCTCGCGGTTTTTCTGTACCAAGTATTCTTGATAACCACCGACATACTCTTTGACGATACCTTTGCCGTCTTCATCTTGGTCAAATACCCAAGTAGAGGTAACGACATTGTCCATAAATGAGCGGTCATGGCTGATGAGCAAAATTGTACCGCCAAAGCTGGCGACTGACTCTTCTAGTAGCTCAAGTGTCGCCATATCCAAGTCGTTGGTTGGCTCATCAAGTACCAGAATGTTGGCAGGCTTTAATAGCTGCTTGGCAAGTAGTACGCGGTTACGTTCGCCACCTGATAGTGCTTTGACTGGGGTACGCGCACGCTCTGGGGCAAATAAGAAGTCTTGTAGATAGCTCATGATGTGTGTCTTACGACCACCCACTTCTACAAAGTCTGAGCCTTCAGAGACGTTTTGCGCCACACTGGCTTCAAGGTCTAACTGATCGCGCAACTGGTCAAAGAAGGCAATTTTTAGATTGGTACCCAATTCGACACTACCAGTCTTGGTAACTTCGTCATCAGACATATCGAGTAGGGCTTTAATCAGTGTGGTTTTGCCCGCACCGTTGGGTCCGACAATGCCGATTTTATCGCCGCGCATAATAGTGGTCGTAAAGTTGTCAACCAATACGTTGCCATCATATTCAAGATGTAAGTTTTTGACTTTACAGACCAGCTTACCGCTTTTCTCGCCTTGACCCATCGTAATGTTCACATTACCCACTTGCTCACGGCGATCGCTACGCTCTTCACGCAATGCTTTTAGCTCACGGACACGGCCTTCATTACGGGTACGACGGGCTTTGATACCTTGGCGAATCCAAACTTCTTCTTGCGCCAGTTTTTTATCAAAGTTGGCGTTATTTTTTTCTTCAGCGAGTAATTGCAGCTCTTTTAGCTCTTGATAGCGTGCATAGCCACCTTCGCCTTGAGTGACGTCATAGCTGGTCAATTGACCACGATCTAGCTCAATGATGCGCGTCGATAGTTTATTGACAAATGCTCTATCGTGGGTCACGAATAGTAGGGTCAAACCTTGCCAATCCAATAAAAAGCGCTCTAGCCATTCAATACTATCAACGTCTAAATGGTTGGTTGGTTCATCGAGCAGCAGTACATCAGGTTTGGTGACCAAGGAGCGTGCTAGTAGTACACGGCGCTTACGACCACCTGATAATGAAGATAAATCATCATCTGGATCCAGCCCCATGGTTTTGATCAGGCGGGTGGCTTCTCGTTCTAAATCCCAACCGTGTACCGCATCGATATCATGCTGCAAGTCTGCCATACGCTCACAAGCATCCATGTCGCCATTAGCACATAAATCTGTTTGGGCATTGTAGTTGATAAGCAGCTCAGCCGTGCGGCTGCTACCACCCATAACGATGTCTAGGATACGTCCGCTTGTCTCGGGAACGTCTTGTTCTAGCATCGCCACGCGCACGCTGCTATTGATGATGACTTCGCCGCTATCAGGTTGTAAGGTGCCGTTAATTAGCTTAAATAAGGTGGATTTGCCTTCGCCATTACGGCCAATTAAACAGACACGTTCACCTGCTTCAATAGCAAAATCAATGCCATCAAGAACAGGAGCGACGCCAAAAGCAAGGTGGATATCTTTTAAATGTATCAGAGCCATAGAATATCTTAAGCTTATATAATAGTGAGGTAGGGGTTGCTGCAAAATTGCGAGCAGTATAACATGCCATCACGTGACTGTAGTGAGCGTAAATGATTTTATCCGCACTATTTATGACTTTTGTTCAAGGTTGCTATTTTATGAGGATCATCGTCGTCTAATTGCTACTTTGTATCGGTCATCGAGCCATTTTATTAATGAATCCTACCAGTCTTATGTTTATGATAATTCAGAGAAAAATATGAATCAATTTAATCCTCAAGATAAGGCTCAGAACGAGGCTTTAGCTGTGCACACTGACCTACAAACTCAACAAGTCATTGATTTACAGATGAGTATGGCGCATCTAGAAATGACAGTAGAGCGACTCGATGAGGTGATTGCGCGGCAAGATAAAGATATTCAGACATTACAACGACAGTTGCAGCTAATTTATAAACAAGTGGAAAGTCAGGATCCTGAAGGCGGCATTGCACCTTTTGATGTCATGGCGGAAAGACCCCCTCATTATTAATATCTGCAAAATTAATATCTGCAAAATTAATATCTGCAAAATTAATATCTGCAAAATTAATATCTGCAAAAACTAAATGGTTGAAAATTTATAACTATTATATCCGCATTGTGAGATACAGATACTGTTCAGTCATAATCAGGAAATAATGTGTTTTTGCAGTTGTTTTAATGTTCGAAAATCATTACTATCCTCCACCTCGGATGCTGCTTGCTTATTAAAATTAAGTAAAGTAGTAAAACAATGCGGACGTTTGGAGATACATAATGCGCGCAAATTTTCATTTGAAAACTCTCACAGTAGCTGTTGCTGCTCTTTCTATTGCTAGCGTTGCTAGTGCTGCTGGTCTTGATCGTTCAGGTCAAGATATCACTGCATTCTTACAAGATGGCACCTACGCCGAATCTGTTTATACTTATATCGATGCCGATGTGAGTGGTAAAGACTTGTCAGGCAATAAGCTCAATGATATCGCAGAGTCTTATGATTTTTTCCGTTATGGTGTAAAAGCAGATATTAACGACACGTTTAGCATCGGTATTTTATATGATGAGCCTTTTGGTGCCGCTGCGGATTATAACGGTCAAAACGATTTCGTTACCGAAAGTGATCGTGACGCTATCATTCAAGACTTTACAAAAAACCCTAATATTACCGAAGCTTATGTCGATAACGTATTAATACCACAATTGCAAGGGGCGCTTGCTCCAGGTAATCCAGGTGGTCTAACTGCTGAGCAGTTACAAGCCGCTCAAGGTCAGCTTATTGGTCTTGAAGCCGCTAAAGGTCTTGCAGCAGTGGCGGGTGAAGCGACGCAAGTAGAAGTACGTACTGAGAGTATTACTGGTATTCTTGGTGCTAAATTTGGTGCTAACAAAGAGTTTCAAGCTTATGGTGGTCCAGTGGCTCAGCGCGTAAAGGCAGATGTAAAATTGCGCGGTGATGCATACAGTTCAGCCAAGGGTTATACCACTCACATCAGTAATGACCAAGACTATGGCTGGATCGCTGGTATGGCTTATAGCAAGCCTGAAATTGCACTTAAAGCTGCTTTGACGTATCGCTCTGAAATCAAGCATAATGCAAAAGCTTTTGAGACTTTTCCAATTGCTACGGCTGCAGGTGCTACCGCTGGTCTAGCGTTGCCGACTACCAGACATTCTGATATTGAAATCAACACGCCAGAATCAGTCAACTTTGATTTCCAGACAGGTATCAATCCTACCATGCTAGCTACTGCTAAAGTCCGTTGGGTGCCATGGAGTGATTTTGCTATCGTACCGTCACTATACAATGATGTCAGTAAAGTATCGACAAAAGATGATGAAGGCTTGGCATTAGTTAGTTACGATGAAGATCAATGGCAAGTTGAGCTGGGTCTCGCTAAGCGCATGACGCCAGCATTAGCAGTGACAGGTACTGTCGGTTGGGATAGTGGTGCTGGTAACCCTGTAACCTCGCTAGGTCCTATCGAAGGCTACTACAGTGCTGGTTTGGGTGCCAAGTACAATGTGACTGAAAACTGGGCAGTATCAGCTGGTGGTAAATATCTATGGTTCGGTGATGCTAAAGGCCAAATTCCGACTAAAGCCGTGGTTAGTAACTTTGAAGACAACGATGGTTTTGCACTTGGCGTGAAGCTTTCTTACCAAGCAAACTAATGTGATGTGTCATTTGCTAAGTTATAAATCCATAGTCTAGATAATAAAAAGCGATCCTGATTGGGTCGCTTTTTTATGCCAGTGTATTTAAGTTTAATAAAGGATTAGAGTATTTTAGAATTATTAAGTTATAACAGATAATGATCTGCCTGCTATCTCTAAAAAATGCTGATAGCAATTTAAAAAATATCAGAATGAAAAACTAGATATTAGTTTTGTACGTGTATCTTATTTGTACTGTCCAGTCATATTCGAGAAATAAAGCACTTTAATTGTTGTTTTAGTGTCAAAAAGGCATTAGTATTCATCTCAGGACACGACTTTTATAATCATAAAGTTATGCGCAGCAATGCTACATATTGATTATTTAAGTAGTAAAACAACAAGGACGTTTGGAGATACACAATGCGCAACACTTTTCATTTAAAAACCCTTGCAGTAGCGATTGCCGCTTTTTCTGTAGCTAGCGTAACCAATGCTGCTGGTCTTGACCGTTCAGGTCAGGATGTCACAGCCTTCCTCCAAGATGGCACCTATGCTGAAGCTGTTTACACCTATATCGATGCTGATGTTAGTGGTTATGATAGCGCCAATAACGTTCCTACTAATAACACCTATGTTAGAGGTGATAAGACTGGCGATATCGCTGAATATTATGATTTCTTTCGTTATGGTGTAAAAACAGATATCAATGAAACCTTTAGTGTTGGTATCTTATATGATGAGCCCTTTGGCGCAGCAGCGAAATATACTGGTGATAACAGTTTTGTGTCGAAAGGCGATATTAATGCTTCAATAACTCAGTTAACGGGTGGCCAGTTTGACGCCAACACTCTTGGCCCTGCAATTCAAGGTTTGACACAGCAGGCTCAAGCAGCAGGTGCGGAAGCGCAACGACTTGGACAATTAGCTGCAACAGCTACAGACCCTCAAGTAGCACAAGGTCTTGCACAACAAGCTCAAGCTCAAGCAGCAGCAGCGCAAGGTTTTGTGAATCAGGCCACTGGTCTCGGTACAGCAAATGCGATAGCACAAGCAGAAGCAGCTAATGCAGGAGAAGGCACTAACGTTGAAGTACGTAGTAATAGTCTGACAGCCATTCTTGGCGCAAAATTTGGTGCCAATAAAGAGTTTCAAGTATACGGTGGTCCAGTCGCTCAGCGTATTGAGTCTGAAGTGAAACTACGAGGTTTGGCTTATGGTCCTGCTACTGGCTATACCTCACGTAACAGCCCTGATATGGACTATGGTTATATAGCCGGTATTGCTTATAGCAAACCTGAAATTGCCTTAAAAGCAGCACTGACCTATCGCTCTGAAATTGATCACAACATGAAAGTGGCTGAAACCTATCCTTTAGCTGGCGTTATAGCTGGTGATCCAGCTGCAGCCAATCGCACCAGTAATATGGAAATTACTACTCCTAAATCCGTAAACTTTGATTTTCAAACCGGTATTAACCCAACGACGTTAGCAACTGCAAAAGTGCGCTGGGTACCTTGGGGTGACTTTAAGATTACGCCGCCACTATATAATGAGGTTAGTAAAAGATCTTATGGACCTGATGGTTTGAACTTGGTTGAGTACGAAGAGGATCAATGGCAAGTAGAGCTTGGTCTAGCCAAGCGTGTTGCGCCAGCACTTGCAATTAGTGGTACCGTTGGTTGGGATAGTGGTGCTGGTAACCCTGTCACCTCGTTAGGTCCTATCGAAGGCTATTACAGCGCTGGTTTGGGTGCAAAGTATAACGTGACAGAAAACTGGGCAGTATCAGCGGGTGGTAAATACTTATGGTTCGGCGATGCCCAAGGTGTATTGCCAAGTGACAAAATTGTTGGTGACTTTCAAGACAATGATGGATATATCTTCGGTGTGAAATTGTCTTACCAAGATACTAAATAATACGCATATTTAGCAGTACTAATACATAAAAAAAGCGATCCGTGATGGGTCGCTTTTTTTATCGGTGTTCGAAATAGAAATTGATATAAAAGAACATTAAATCAACGACTTTAAAGTGTGCATAAAAGTTTTTAGCAAAATAATAAATTTATTTGACAGCTTTTTTTAGACGATTTCTAAGACGGCAGTGATTGGTTTCTTGCCCGCAATTAAACGATATTTGCCTCAAACATAAGCCACAACATCATTGAGTTATTACGATCATAAGTATATTTCAGCTGAAATATATGCTTCTTGAAACGCACTTAAGTCCAAGACTCATTGACCTCTCAGCGCTAATAGTGTGTCATCTTATAAATGATCTTATATATCGATGACCCTATGGTGCTCGGTATTGTGCCAGCGCTAATGGATATCATAACCGCCATACCTCTAACTCTTTAGCCTCGCTGAGGTAGTTCTGATTATCCACTTATCTTTGATATTTGAGGCGCATTATAAATTTATTCAGTAGCATATCTTACACTAACAAGTTAGATGATTAATGACATAGCATAAGTGGCTACAAGCGTGATGATTGAGTGAAAAGTTAACACCTGAATTATGAAATGTTATAGCGCTATTAGCTAAGTATGAGATCTCTAATAGAAATAACCATAGCTTACTTATGTACTAATGTCCTAGGTATTGTATTTAATAGTCATCAATAAAAAACCTCACCAATAGATGGCGAGGTTTTTTTATAGTAATAATTATATCGATAAGCTTATTTATTTAAATTGAGTTCCATTTCTTTAAATTTCGCAGTAACAGAGGCTTTTGGACCGCCTGTCATGATACTTACCGCAAAAATGGCGATTGTACTTAAGATAAAGCCCGGAACGATAGCATATAACCAGCTATTGAGTGCCATGCCGTTCATCTGGAAAGGACCATAAATCCATAGAATAACCGTCAATGCACCAACGACCATACCAGCAACTGCACCGTTACGGTTCATACCGCGCCAGATTAGGCTGAAAATAACCAACGGTCCAAATGCGGCACCAAACCCTGCCCAAGCATTAGAAACCAAATTCAATACTGAGCTTTCTGGATTAGACGCCAGTAAAATGGCAACAACGGCGACAATGATTACGGAAATGCGGCCGACCAATACTTGACGTGCCTCAGGTGCATCTTGATCAAAAAACAACTTATAGACATCTTTAGTCAATGAGCTTGATACCACCAATAGCTGTGATGAGATGGTACTCATAATCGCAGCTAAAATTGCAGCTAATAAGAAGCCTGAAACCAATGGATGGAATAAAAACTGCGTAAATACTAAAAAGATGGTCTCAGGATCATCTAAAGTCATCGCTGTCTTTTGAACATACGCACGACCAGCAAAACCTGTCATCAGTGCTCCAATAAGGCTGACAATCATCCAGCTCATACCGATGTTACGGGCAGTAGGGACATCTTTGACTGAGCGAATGGCCATAAAACGTACAATGATGTGTGGCTGACCAAAATAACCCAAACCCCATGCCATCAATGACACAATGCCAAGGATACTCATACCATTAGTAATGTTAAGCAAGCTTGGATCGATATTTCTAACCGCTTGAGTGGTGGCTGAAATACCACCCAGATCAGTGAAAGCGACGACAGGAACAATGACCATCGCAAATAGCATGATGATACCCTGTACAAAGTCAGTCATTGAAACAGCTAAGAAACCACCGAATAACGTATAAGCGACAACAACGCCAGCGGTGACCCATAGACCAGTGCTATAAGAAAGATTCAGTGAGCTTTCGAAGAGTTTACCACCGCCTACTAGGCTTGCAGCAGTATAAACCGTGAAGAATAAAATGATAACCACGGCTGAGATAACACGTAGCATGTGCGACTTATCTTCGAAGCGGTTGGCGAAATAATCGGGTAGAGTGATGGCATTGTCAGCCACTTCGGTATAAACGCGAAGACGCGGTGCCACGATAAGGTAGTTTAAAAATGCACCAAGTGTCAAACCAAGTGCGATCCATATACTCACGACACCGTCAGCATACATATAGCCGGGCAAGCCAAGTAGTAACCAACCTGACATATCTGATGCACCTGCCGATAGTGCAGTGACTGCTGGACCTAAACTGCGTCCTCCTAACATATAGCCTTCAGTATCATTGGCTTGCTTAAAGTAAGCGTAAATGCCAATACCAATCATCACTAAAAAATAGGCGCCAAGTGATACCAGCACGCCACTAGAAACTCCGTTCATATAAATTGTCCTTAACCAACATGGTTGGCGGTAATTATTTTAACTATAAAGATTAAGTGTTATAAGACGATGTCCCAAACAATATCTAAAGACGAAAAAAGCCATTAAGTAGGACATAATGGCTTTTATTCAATATCTGCTGTTAGTTTTATATGATTGATGCTGTTCTAGGGCTAATACGAATTCGCAGTGCTTAGAGATCAATAAAAATGCCATAGTACATCATATCGATTGCTCGCATTTGCGACTCATTTATCAGTATCGGCCACCTATATAACCAATCATTTAAAACCATTAAACCTACTGTTAACCATCATATATTACTCGAAGTGTTCAATATATGACTATCAGTGTTCTTATAGTAAATTTTTGTTATAAAAACAACGTCAAGCGTATTATAACGCATGAGGGTCATAAATGCGAATAGCGTGCTTTTTAGATTCCATAGCACGCTCTAATCCTCATTTAGCGAGAGTCTTATTCAATAGGCGCTAACAAGTCTAACAAAGCTGTAACGCTGCTAGATTGCGTCAATTTCGGATTGATAACCACACCCAAATAGCGCTGTAACTCTATATTGTCTGCCATATCGATACGTTCTAAATCCTGACTGATCATGGTTTGCGGTAATACAGACCATCCCAGACCAACAGAAACCAGCATGCGAATAGACTCAAGAGGATTGGTGCTCATCGTGGCATAAGGTTTCAGATTGTGCTTGGCGAATTCAGCCAAGGTAATTTGACTGGTAAAGGTGTTGGCAGACGGTAAAATAGCAGGATAGCGTGCCAATTGCTCTAGTGTCACATTAGATTTGGTCGCTAAAGGCGATA
The DNA here is from genome assembly GCF_049896785.1 of Psychrobacter sp. TWP2-1-2. NCBI lineage: Bacteria > Pseudomonadati > Pseudomonadota > Gammaproteobacteria > Moraxellales > Moraxellaceae > Psychrobacter > Psychrobacter sp. TWP2-1-2. Next base: position 124,629 of record NZ_JAFCVA010000004.1, read on the forward strand.
GCGTACCTGTCATAAAGTAAAGAGGGTCTGACCATAGCGTATGATAGGTCAAGCGCTTATCATAAACGGGCGGCAATGTTAAAAATGCTAATGATAAATCGCCATCGAGTACGGCTTTGTGCGCTTTTTCTGAATCGACGAAATGTACTTCTAGTTGTACGGCAGGATAAGCTTGGATAAAATGCTTAAGTACAGGTGCTAAATGGTGCAAGCCAATATGATGACTGGTGCCGATCACTAATTTACCAGATACGATATGCTGAGAGTGTTGCAGATTAATCTTAAAATTCTCATAATCTTCTAGCCACCGCTTGGCATGCGGCAGCATTTCATTGGCTGCTTGGGTTGGTACAATGCCGCGTCCCACCGTATCAAACAAAGTAATGTTGAATTCATCTTCCAAATTTTTGATGCGTTTACTGACGGCAGGCTGTGTGATAAACAGTTTTTCTGCGGCACCTGAGATGCTGCCAGTGTGCATAACGGTAACGAATGTCGTCAAGTTTGTGGTGTTCAAACGGATGTCCTTAGCTACTTTGCGAGCTATAAATAAAAGTTGGCTGACCCAATCACAATGTATTAGAAATAAAAGTTTGCGTCTGGGCAAAAATCATCAATTATTATTATAGGATTAGCCTGCTATAATCACAAGACATCAAGACGTATTGTGACATATTTATTCTATTAAATTGACTATTTGCAGCTCATCGCACGTTTTAAGCGCTGCTGACGATGCCGCTGCGTATAAAATTTAAAGAAAATTTTTACCATAGACTATAGTTGAGTAAATTTAAAAGTAGTACAAGGTAACCGAGTGTAGATGTATATTTAATACTTCAAGCGAGGTTAACGCAGTAATACTTTTATAGTGGAATGACTATAAGCAAGTAAAAAAACCAGTAATTAGCAACCAATAAAGGATAGCAACATGGCCGGTCAAACGTTATATGACAAACTTTGGAATGCTCACGAAGTCACCAAGCGTGACGATGGTTCGAGCCTGATTTATATCGACCGCCATCTGTTGCATGAAGTGACCAGTCCGCAAGCATTTGAAGGTTTGGAGTTAGCCAATAGAGCACCGTGGCGCCTGTCGGCTAACATCGCCAGTCCTGACCATAACGTACCCACAGTCACTAAAGAGCGTTTAGAAGGCGTGCTTGGTATCAAGGACAAGGTATCACGCTTGCAGGTAGTGACATTGGATGAAAATTGCGCCAAATTCGATATCGCTGAGTTTACGATTAATGATGCTCGTCAAGGCATTTTACACGTCGTTGGCCCTGAGCAAGGTTTGGTGTTACCGGGTATGACGGTTGTTTGTGGTGATTCTCATACCGCTACTCATGGCGCGCTGGGCTGCTTAGCGCACGGTATCGGCACATCAGAGGTTGAGCATGTATTGGCAACGCAGTGCTTGATTCAAAAGAAATCAAAAAATATGCAAATTCGTGTCACTGGTAAGCTTGGTGCTGGCGTGACCTCAAAAGACGTGGTACTTGCTATCATTGCAAAGATTGGCACGGCTGGCGGGACAGGGCATGCTATCGAATTTGCTGGGCAAGTATTTGAAGAGATGAGTATGGAAGGTCGTATGACCGTTTGTAACATGGCGATCGAAGCGGGTGCTCGCGTGGGTATGGTTGCAGTCGATGACACAACCATCGAGTACGTCAAAGGTCGTCCTTATGCGCCAACCTCTGAGCAATGGGCGCAAGCGGAAGCTTACTGGCGTACCTTATATTCAGATGATGACGCGGTATTTGATACCGTGGTTGAGTTGGATGGTAGCCAAATAGCGCCACAAGTCTCTTGGGGAACCTCTCCTGAAATGGTTGTCGATATCACTCAATCTGTACCAACACCTGATCAAGCGGTAGATGAAGCGCAAGAAGAAGGCTGGTTACGCGCTTATACCTATATGGGTTTAGACGCTGGGCAAAAGATTACCGATATCCAGCTTGATCGCATTTTTATTGGTTCATGTACCAATTCGCGTATCGAAGATTTGCGTGATGCCGCCGCAGTCATTAAAGGTCGTAAAGTCGCGGACAATATCAAAGAAGCCATCGTTGTGGCAGGTTCTGGGCAAGTGAAATTGCAGGCTGAAGCAGAAGGCTTAGATGCCTTGTTTACTGAGGCGGGTTTTGAGTGGCGTGAGCCGGGTTGTTCGATGTGTCTTGCCATGAATGCTGATAAGCTTGAGCCACAAGAGCATTGCGCTTCAACGTCTAACCGTAACTTTGAAGGTCGTCAGGGCAATGGTGGTCGTACGCATTTGGTCAGCCCAGCAATGGCAGCTGCCGCCGCATTGGCGGGTCACTTTGTCGATGTGCGTACGTTTTAACTTTGCATTTCTATAGAGCATAAAAATGAAAATGCTGTTTGTTTTATTTTGCTTATTGGGTAGCTCTCAGCTAGCGATGGCTCGTGATTACTGTAATGGAAGATTTGCCTATTGTGTCGATGTGCCAAATCAATTGGCATGGTTGCCTGAGGCAGATAATGGTGATGGTCGTCATTTTAAGTTACCCAATTCTAATGCCACTATTTTGGTCTTTGGGAGTAATACACCAACTGTTTTCTTTTATACAGATAGTGATTATCTAAAAGAGAAGCAGCATCGATATAAAACAGGCATGACAGTTACTTACGAGCTGTTAAAAGATAAAACCTATACAGCAAGCGGCTATAGAAAAGACGGTCAAGTTTTTTATCATGTTATTAAAGTTAAGGATGGTCAGGAAGCAGTATTACATCTGAATTATCCTGAAAGTGAAAAAACTAAAATGACAAGTATTGTTAAACAAATGGCACGCTCTTTTGAGATTCATTAGACCGTCAAAAAAATTTACGTTAGTAATCGATATTTTAAGGAAAAACCATGCAAGCTTATAACACTCAAACGGGTATCGTTTGCCCATTAGATCGCGCAAACGTCGATACCGATCAAATTATTGCAAAACAGTTTTTAAAATCCATTAAACGCACAGGATTTGGCGTCAATTTGTTTGATGACTGGCGTTATCTTGACGAAGGCTATCCGGGTCAAGACAATAGCACCCGCGTTATCAATCCAGAATTTGTGCTAAATAAGCCGCGTTATCAAGGCGCAACTATTTTGCTGGCACGCCGCAACTTTGGTTGTGGTTCTAGTCGTGAGCATGCGCCTTGGGCATTGTCTGAATATGGTTTTCGTACGGTAATCGCGCCAAGCTTTGCCGATATTTTTTATAACAATTGCTTTAAAAATGGCATGCTACCAATTGTCTTGGACGAGGCAATTGTAGATACATTAATGAAAGATACGCTTGCTAATGAAGGCTATGAGCTAACCGCAGATCTTGAACGCCAAGTCGTCGTCACCTCAACAGGTGAAGAATATGCATTTGACGTAGATGCTTTTCGCAAACACTGCTTGTTAAATGGGCTTGATGATATTGGTTTAACCTTGCAGCAAAGCGATGCCATTAAAGATTATGAGCATAAGATGATGCAAAAAACACCATGGATATTTAACAATGTACGAGCATAAATAATGAATCTGCAAGCCATTACTTATAAAACTGCTGAACAGTAATAATGTAACGTTGAGTTATGGCGGTGAACTGGCTAAAATGAAGGGTAGTTTTTTTACGATATTTTATTATTTCTCTCATAAATAGTAGCCGCCATTATGAATAAAAAACGTTATGTTTTATGGACAAGTACGGTTGTTGCCGCAAACTTATTATTGTCAGGCTGTCAGCTATTGACTGGGTATCAGAAAATAGATGAGGCAGAAAACGCCAAAGCATGGGCAGGTAAGATTAAACCGATTGATGGTGAAGTCAATATTGCCTGTATAGGAACTTATCATTGTGAAATTGCACGGATAGATAAGACACGAGTGATAGGGGCTGATACGCATGAGCCTATCAATCCTGCCATGCTGGTCGCGATGAAAGATATGAGTGCAAATGGCAGAAGTCATACCAGCAGTCATACCAACAATAAGCATGCACAAACCTCAATGCATGCAAACATAGATATGACACCACTCGCTCATAAAAATGAGATTAAAATTGTACCTTTGTCTGCCTCAGGCATGCCGGGTCTAACCAATTATTATGCGCGGGTAAAACCTGCAAAACGCGAAGTACAGGTGAATTTCTATCCAGAAAACAATCTGGGCTATGTTGAGCGTTTTACTTTAATTCACGATTTTATTGACGCTGATACTTATCAATTACGGGCTTATCAGAAAAAGTCTAACGATAATTCTGGCAGTTTATTAGACACCGCTTCACCACAGCCGCTATGTGTTGATCTGTATCAAGGCAACACTGTACAGCGCCGCTTTTGTAAAGAGCTGTCTGCTGAGCATCAAGGAGAGTTTGTAGAAACTCGTATCGTGAAAGCATTGCCTGCATCATCGAAAGTAAAAGCCAAAGCTTAAAGCCTATTTGAGTTTCAAAAATAGCAAATTGACCACGATTTTTTGTGCTATTGAAGGCACTAAAAATCGTTTTTAGGAAAATATCGTAAATTTGTAGTATTAGGGCGTGTCCTCAATTCAATTGATTATCCTCTAAATGAGTTAAAAATGGCTAAATTTTGCCAAACATCGTTAAATAGCTTATCAATATCTCGATATTATTTGCGCTACTTTCCTTGTTTGACGGCAATTTTTATCACCATTTTTAAAATGAGGACACGCCCTAACATAAATAAAAAACTACCTACCCACAAGGATTAGTATGGCAACGATTTTAACATTAGCGGGCGATGGTATTGGTCCCGAAATCATGACTCAAGCCATTGACGTACTGAATGCGGTCAATAAGAAATTTGCGTTAGATTTGACACTTGAATCTGGATTGATTGGCGGTGTGGCCATTGACGCAACAGGTGAGCCTTTGCCAGATGAGACGCTAGACCGTGCCCGTGCAGCAGATGCGGTGTTGTTAGGAGCGGTCGGTGGCCCTAAATGGGATGGTATTGAACGCAGCAAGCGCCCTGAACGTGGTTTACTTAAAATACGTGGTGAGCTTGGTTTGTTCGCTAATCTACGTGTGGCAAAGCTTTACCCGCAGTTGGTCAATGCGTCTAGTATCAAACCTGAGATTATTTCAGGATTGGATTTGCTTATCGTTCGTGAGCTGACAGGTGGTATCTATTTTGGTGAGCCACGTGGAATACGCACGCTAGAGAATGGTGAACAGCAAGGCTACAACACCATGGTCTATAGCACAAGCGAGATTCAGCGTATCGGCAAAGTTGCTTTTGAATTGGCAAAAACCCGTGCGCAAGCAGCAGACACAGCAGCGAAAGTTTGCTCAGTGGACAAGGCAAACGTATTAGAAGTCACCGAGCTGTGGAAGCAAACGATGACCCAAATGCAGCAAGCAGATTATAGCGACGTGGCGTTATCGCACATGTATGCTGACAATGCTTGTATGCAATTGATCAAAAATCCTAAGCAGTTTGATGTCATGGTCACCGGCAATATGTTCGGTGATATCTTGTCTGATGAAGCTGCTATGCTCACTGGATCTATCGGTATGCTGCCATCAGCCAGTCTTGATGAAGCAGGCAAAGGGATGTATGAGCCGTGTCATGGTTCAGCGCCTGATATTGCTGGGCAGGACAAAGCCAACCCATTGGCGACTATTTTATCGGTTGCGATGATGCTGCGTTATACCTTTAAGCAAGAAGCAGCGGCACAAGCGATTGAGCAAGCAGTGAGTGATGTCCTTGATGACGGTTTGCGTACGCTGGATATCTTGGACAGTAGTGAAGCTAGATTGAAGCAAGTGGGGTGCCAAGAGATGGGTCAAGCAGTATTGGCTAAATTACTCTAGTACCACTATAGTGATATAGATTGAATTTCACCCTGTTTTATTTCGATAGGGAAAAATTCTAACCTTTATCATTTATCGTCGTTCTAAACCCATAATTTGCTCAGCAAATTATGGGTTTTTTTTATGTTTATTTTAATCACTTTCCATCGGTAACACACTAAACCAGATAGTTGTAAAAAAGTACTTGTTTTAACACAGACACCGCAGGAAAAGGGCTTTATTAACATAAAGCTGTTATATGCTCACAAGGTAATATGACACTATTAACAGCTTACAAACCACTAGAACCACAGACTTTCACGTTAGAAGAGAGCTGATGAAAAGGTGTTTGAGTAAAGTTGGGTAGTAAGGCGTTAAAACTCAAAATAACAAGCCTTGATGACAACATAACAAAATAAAACTTATTATTTTTATAAAAAATTAGGAGCATGAGGTGTATCAATTAAAAAAAATCAGCACAGCAGTAGCGATGATTGGTTTTTCTACGGCAGTTTTCATGGGGCAGAGCGTTGCAGCACCACTGGATAGTGTAAATGCTAATAATCAAGCAACGACCAATAACTCTGACAACCAAATACCGACCAATAACGATGAAGCCAGTATTAGCAAAAACAATGCTAATAAGGCGAATGCTGCTGAAGAGGTCAGCCCTGTGACCAATGGCGTTAGCCAAAAGCTAGCACGTGATAGCAAAACCGCAAATGCTTCGAACAAATTTTTACCTATTATCAAGTATACGACAGACAATTTATCAGTTGCTGCGCAAAAGGTGAATAATGCCACTTGGAAAGAGGGGATGAGTATCGACCGTGTCATCGGTACTAAATTGCAAGCCTTATTAAATTGGCATCACAATGGTGTAGGCCCTGTTGATGGTTATTGGGGAAAAAACACCCGCAAGGCCATGCAAGCGTTTCAACAAGCAAATGGTTTGGCAGTCACTGACACGCTAAACAACGAAACATGGCAAGCGCTGACAAAGAATGAAAAACTCACGGTGCAGCCAGTGCTAGTCAGTTATCAGATAACTGATGGGGATGTTAATATTAAAATGACAGAAATACCAGCTGGTGCTGAAGCCAAATCCAAACTTGAGGGATTGTATTACGAGAGCATCACAGAAGGGCTAGCAGAAAAATTCCATATCAGTGAAAGCTATCTCAAAGCGTTAAACCCTAAGGCTAGCTTTACGGCGGGTGAAACCATCACAGTTTATAATCCTGGCAATCCAAATACTAAGCCTGTCAGTCGAGTTGTTGCTGATAAAGCCACTGAAACGCTATATGCCTATGATGATAAAGACAACTTAGTTGCTAGCTATCCGACTACAGTAGGTAGTACGGCAACACCGTCACCAACAGGGACACATACGGTAGAGGTGAAGGTACATGAGCCTAATTATACTTATACTGCTAAAGACGGTAGCAAGTCTATTCTTCCACCTGGCCCTAATAATCCAGTGGGCTCGGTATGGATTGGGCTTAGTAAGCCTTCTTATGGTATTCATGGTTCACCAGATCCTGACCGTATCAGCCGTCAAGCATCAGCGGGTTGTATACGCCTGACAAATTGGGATGCACTTGCTTTGCTAGGGGTGATCCAAAACGGTGCGACTGTCGAGTTTAAATAATGCCTCACTACTTCTCAATCATGCTACTTATTAATCATGATTTAAAAATTTCAAAGTAAGTCAACTCATAAAATTTAGACAAAAAAATACCGCTGAAATTTAGCGGTATTTTTTATGATAAAAACAAATAACTAAGACTGAATCACTAAAATATTGATAGGCAATAATGAGCAGGTTAGCATTTTCATTATTATTATCAGTTAAACCACCCAAGCGTCTATATCAGCTATCAGCGAAAAGAAGCCATTTAGCAACCAGCTGTATTTATATAAATGCTTTTATAACCATTTTAGTGTATAAGAAATTAGTTTTTGCCACGATAAGTAATACGACCTTTTGATAGGTCATAAGGTGTCATTTCGACCTTAACTTTATCACCTGTCAAGATACGGATATAATGCTTACGCATCTTACCTGAGATGTGAGCAATGATTTCGTGTCCGTTTTCTAAACGAACTCTAAACAGGGTATTTGGAAGGGTGTCAATGACTTCGCCTTCAAATTCAATAATATCGTCTTTTGCCATAGTTGGTATCAATCAATTAAAAATAAGCCCATATTATACGTAAGTTAGCGGATTAAAGCAATACAGCACTAGGTTTTTACTTGACAGCCTGTAACCGTTATGTATGCCAACTCCTATTTATTCAGTCAGGTAAATTTAGCCAAATGGGGGTTAAAGGAGCATTTGGCAGTCGTTGTTGAAAATGCTTAGGATAGTAAGCATTGATAAAATATAGACCATCACCAGAGGCAGTAGGCGGTGCGATAGTACGATCTTTTTTGGCTAAAATATCTAAAAAGGCTTCTGGCTGCAACTCGTGTCGACCGATGGCATACAAGGTGCCCATTAAGTTACGAACCATATGATGCAAAAATCCATCTGCTTGAATATCAAAAACGATAAACTGACCATGGGCAAAGAGTCTTGCGTGACTGACTGAGCGTACTGGTTGATTAGACTGGCAAGCAGCGGCGCGGTAGCTACTAAAATCGTGAGTACCGACGATCTCAGCCGCCGCCAGTTGCATCGCTGCTAAATCGAGCGGTTCATAGATATGAGTGACTTGGTGATTCAAAATAGCAGGGCGCTGTGCTTGATTCAGCGTGATGTAGCGATAGCGACGGGCAATGGCACCAAAACGCGCATGAAAGTCGTCAGGCATAGGTTGAATCCAGCGCAGGGCGATATCATCAGGTAATAGACTGTTTACTCCGCGCAGCCAGTTATGAGTAGGACGATAGGCACGTGTCGTAAAGTGGGCAATCATATTGCTGGCATGAACGCTTGCATCGGTACGACCAGCCGCGACGACCTCTACCGCCTCATTTGCAACTTTACCGATAGCGGTTTCTAATGCTTCCTGTACGCCTAATACTTCTCGTTGTCGCTGCCAGCCATGATAGCGCGTGCCCAAGAACTCAATTGCAATGGCTAATGTATAGGTTGTGGGCGTTTCAGCGTTGCTGCTGTTAATCTCGGACATGTTAATCTCGGACATGATTGGTATTGGACATGATTGGTATTGGTTCTTATAAAGTAAACATATTTAACGATAGTCTAACGTTTTTTGATAGTGGTGCCCGCCTGATTGACATTGTTCAACCAACGTTGTCTGCGCCGAGCGGGATTGTCATAACGCAGCAATAGCCATAATAATCGTGCATAGATAGCAGGAATCGTTAAGCGTCCGCCAGCAATCACATGATACTGGTATTGCCAACTACCAGCCGCATAGCTGTCACTGACACCGCCAAATGGAGACTGGCTGGCACATATCACCATGTGGCCGTTTTTATAAGCAAGCTCTAGTGCCTCTGCTAGCGCTTGAGAATAAGGAACATTACCTGCGCCAAATCCTAACAGGATAATGCCACATGGCGGCTGTGATAATAACGCCTGTAGCTGGCTAGTCATTACCTCAGTGTCGTTTGGCAAGCAATATAAAGCATGAATGCGTGCTTGCTCAGCCCGAGATTCGATATGGTCAATCATTGCTTGCTGATCATCGAGCCAATGCTGGCGGCGGGTATTCGGTAAGTTTTTTATATAGCTATTGGCAGGATAGGCAGCTCTGGAGTGACCCGTAAATGCCATCAAATCATGGCTATGAATTTTTTGTACCGTTTGCGCAGGCCAAGACTCACCGCCAAAAGCAATCTTCACACCCGACTCACCAGCAGCAGCCAGTTTTAGTGAATCGCTGAGGTTATCCCATGCGTCGCTATGGTCATCGATATCATAGGACTGTATCACCTCGCTGTCTAACAATGGGCGCATACTACCAGTGACGACTATACAAATATCACTGCCAGCAAACGCTTCTGCTAAAAACGCACCCAAATAACTCAAAGTATCTGTACCAGTGATGAGCACAAAACGCCTGTCGCCTTGTGCATAGGCTGCTAGCAAAAGCTGATAAAAATGTACAAAGTCGTTAGGGGTAAGTTGGCTACTGTCTTTAATTAAGGCATTATCCAGCCATGAGATTTGAGGCAAGTGGTTAGCGTTATCTTGGTCAGTCAATAGCTTTTGTAAAGTTGGTAAGAATACTTCTGCTGATAACGGTGCTAAGGGTCGTCCATAGCTACCAAAAGTACCGCCAGCATAAATGAGTTGGACAGGATTGGATAATGTATTTGTCATAGCAGAAAATGGCATAGTATGAGCCGTAATAAAGAAGTATGTGATAAAAAAGAGAGTTTAAGGTTGGATGCTAATAGCTAATAGCTAATAGCTAATAGCTAATAGCTAATAGCGCTCAGTAATAATAAATAGTATAAAGGTTAAATGCAAAAAAAATCAGCAAGTATTCTTAGTGTTATAGAATACTTGCTGACCAAAGAACGATGGGACTTTTACACAGTACGATCTAGTAATACTTTTGCTTGGTTCTGTTGCTCACTAGTGCCCTGAATTAATACCTCATTCAATAAGCGTTTGGCACTGTCGTATTCACCCAATTGTAAATATTGGCCTGCCAAATCTAGCGTAACTTGAGTGCTATCTAATGATTTGACAAAGTCAAAGTCGGCCGCAAAGCGCGAGGAAAAGTCTTCTGCTGTTTCAGCAGCATCTTCGGCGGTAAGGGGAGACTCGTCTTCAACTGGGCTGAGCGCTGTTGAAGAGTGAGTATCGAATTCATTGTCTAATAAAGAGTTATCATCGAATAGCAACGGGGCTGTCGGTGTGACACTAGATTCTTCAGCAAGAGCATATTCTGAATCATTATTATCAAGCGATTGTGCTTCGAGATTAATATTTTCAAAGCTCTCAGTTTCAAAGCTCTCAGTTTCGAAACGATCTTCTTCAATAATGAAGTTATCAGTATCACTATTTTCTTCAAGTACAGGCGCTTCGCTTTCTGTTAATGTTTCTATGTTGTTTGGCGCATCGAGACTGTCTAAAGACAACGTGAAATCATTTTCTTCGTCATTCTGGACAGTGTTGATAGAAAATGCTTCAGCAGTTTCGTCAACACCTTTATCGACATCAGTTGCTAGATCATCAAAGTCTAAAATGAACGCGTCATCTTCTAGCGTCATTCCATCGTTAATACTATCAGAGCGGTCTGCAATGACAGAATCCGTTGCCTGCGCATCAGTTTCTTCAGATGAATCAAAGCTGAAGTCAAAATCACTAAGATCATTGAGATCATTATCTTCTGTGGACACCGCGACATCATTATCAGTTATGTCGATATTGGCAGTGTTCAGGCTTTCATCATCTGTCATCTCTAATGATGACGTGACTGGCGTCGTATCAGTCGCCTCAGATGCGCTAATATTACTCTCTAAATCACTCAGCGTAAGATCAAAGTTATCCTCTACATTGTCGCTAGTAAGACTGGCCTCATAAGATGTATTTGTTACTGCCGAATTAGACATGCTGTCGTCTATCAGCGTACTACGGTTATCTTCAGAGGTTGCTGGCTGATCAGATAGCGCGTTCTTACTATCGATTTGATTAATCGGTAAGTCAAAATCTATGCTTTCAAAATGGCTATTATCTTCTACGGGTGCCTCTTTTGCTGCGACTTGATTTTGCTCTTCCGAAAATAAAGCTTTTAACTCATCAGCTAGCGCAAGACTTTTTGGGTCGTTTTGCGTCTTGATGGCATCATAAACTTTGTTAAAGTTCTCTGGCTGATTAATAGTCGCATATATGCTGAGTAATTTAACAGATAATTGGCCATCATTCGGTTTTTCGCTTAGGCCGCGACTGAGGGTTTCAATAGCTTTGTCATAACGCTGTTGATCCATGAATCGCTGGGCAATGGTAATATGATCAAACTTATTGTCATCATCTTTGTGGCTTTGGGCAGGAGTTTTGTGATCCGTTTTTGGCATCGGAGCTGGCGTAGTGGTACTCATTCCCGGCTGCGCTGAGGGCTTTTGCGCTTTCTTTTTGTACAACAGTAAACCGGCTACTATTAGAATAAGTACCAATCCGGCGATGATATATAGCATATTGTCCATAGTTACTCCCACGCCTATGATCACAGCACACTGCGTTGATCAGTTAGGCAATTATTGATTGCGTAGTTTTTTGAGACGAGCTTGGAGCTCAGCCAGTTTTTGGTTTTGTAATTGAATTTTTCTCGTATAGCTATCAAGTGCACTGCTGGTTTTTGACAGTTGCTGAGCTTGAGCTGCCGTACTTTGTCTTGAGGCCTTGAGCGTGGCTAATATATCTGTGCTGAGACCATTACCTGTTGCCGCTGCTGATGTTGCTTGGGTGCCATCTGCGTTGCCATTACGACCAGGTGCGAGCACTGAAAATTGTGCTTTTGGCAGCGTTTGTGTTTTAGTAATCATGGGTTTTTTACGCTGTTTAGCGACTTGATTTGTTTCAGACGGTTTTTTAGAGGGTGCTTTTGCGGCCTTTTTTACCACAGGTGTGTTTGCTCTGCGGCTATATTGTCTTTGCGCCTCAATCGCCGCTTCTAGTTTTTGTTGTGATGGTACAACATCGTAACTGGGCAAGCTAAGCTTGGCATCCGCTTTGAGTTGACCCGCGTCTTTATTAATAAAGGCGTCAGGGTTTTGCTTCTGAATCTGCTTCATTACTGTTTGAATGTCTAAGTCATTTTCTTGCGCAATTTGCTGTGCAATAACCCATAGACTGTCGTTGCGCTGTACTTGATATTGGGACGCAGTAGTAGTGCTGGCTGCCGTACTGATAGAGGCGTTGTTGGTGACACTAGATGGGACAGTGGCGATAGCTGTATTGCTGGTATCAAGACTGGCTTTTGGTGTACTCGCTTTGTTGTCACTCGGCGGTGGCATAATAGGAGAAGCGGCCATCATGCCAGCTTCTGATTTGCTACTCGGCTGTATCTGGCGAGTGACTTGGATATTCAAAATATCGAGCTGTTTATCAGTGACAGCTGTAGCAGACAGACTATTATCTATTGGCATGGTCTTATTATTGACTAGGGCTGTATCATTCGCTACATTCTTAGCAGAATTGAGGTCGATATTGCTATTACCCATTGTCGTAACATTGCCATTTGCACTCAAGCGACCATTGTCTAATCGACTGGTTGGATTACGATCATTGTCGTTAGCGCTAAGAGTGTTGTTAACGTTGTTTAAACGACCGTTATCTAGCCGGCTAGGCGCATAAGCAAGATTGTTGCCTTGCGAAGTAGGAGTCGTTGTAGGTGCTTGGATATTAGGTGCTGGCAATTTAGACATCACCAACTCGCTCGTTGACGAGTGAGTAGTCGCTAGTATGGGCGATAATGTTAATGGCGGCGGTGCACCTTCTCTAACAGTCAACGGTTTAGCCGTATTAGAGGACACACTGGGTAGATTGGGTTTTTTTGCGCCAGTAACGATGTTTTTAGGCGTGTCAATGGGCAAACGGCTATTGAGCGGCATCAACAATGTCTTGGGAATGACGTTGCGTTGACCCTTATCATTTATGTTTAAAACCACATCAGCAAAAGGTGTAGATACAGGTTTTGAGGTAGTAATAAATACTTGACCGCTGGTCGCTGAGGTAGGTTTAAAGCGTACGGTCATCGAATCAGTTTGGGCTAAGCCCATTTGCTGATAAATAGTAGAGTTTGCCAAACTTGCTGAAAAGTCAGCGGCTCGAATATCACTGACCACAATGCTCGCAGCTAGCGGCTCATGCTGGGCAGAGGTCACAACAGTCTTGCCAATCGTTGCAGCTTGTGCACTCGATACGAGAGCCGCATAGCCTACGGAACAAAGTAGTGCCATCGAGACCGCGCGATGTACCGTAGTCAACCGATGAGATAAATGACAAGACATGTGCAGACCTTTAAGATATAAGTTATCTGTGCTGTTATAACAAAATACCATTTAGTTTACCAGTTTATTTCACAACTGTTGTGGACAATACAAAAAATGTTTGAGTATTGTTTAACCTCGCTTTCTGTCGAGCAGCATTGCATCGCCATAACTAAAGAAGCGATAGTGTTCTTTAATCGCATGTTGATAAGCATGCTCAATGGCATCTTTACCCGAAAATGCCGACACCAGCATTAACAACGTTGATTTGGGTAAATGGAAATTGGTTAATAGTCGATCTATCACACCAAACTTAAACCCTGGGTAAATGAATATATCGGTATCACCTGACCAGCTGGAGAGAGGCTGCCCATTAACGGCTGTTTTTTGATAAGCCGTTTCGAGCACGCGTGTGACCGTGGTGCCAATAGCGATGACTTGTTTACCATTCGCATGGGTTTGATTGATGAGCTCAGCGGTTGCTTGTGGTAAATGTGCATACTCACTATGCATGGTGTGATTGAGCAAGTTGTCCGTTTTTACTGGCGCAAATGTACCAGCGCCAACGTGCAAAGTCACAAAAGCAGTACGAATACCTTTTGCCGCAAGTTCACTCAGTACCGATTCATCAAAGTGTAAGCTTGCAGTCGGTGCAGCCACACTCGCAAGCTTGGTTGGATCATGAAAGACCGTTTGATAACGAGTATTGTCTGTCTCATCCGCATGGCGTTCAAAGTAGGGGGGAATAGGCAGCTCACCATAAAGCTCTAAATGCGGCAAGATCGGCGCATCAAACGCTAAAATAAATAAGTTGTCTTGACGACCAATCATCACCGCCCTCATATGACCGTCAGCAAGCTGCAAGTGTTGTCCAAGTTTGAGCGCTTTACTGGCTTTAACATGGCAAAGTGCAATATGTTCTTGATTCACGGGTTTGTCATTTGCAGCTTCTACAGATTTTTCAGCCTCTACATATAAAGTCGCTGTCTCTAAATCTGAGATATCAACCAAACGTTCAATCAATACTTCAAGCTTACCGCCAGTATCCTTTTGTCCAAAAAGACGCGCTTTCATCACCTTTGTATCATTAAATACAATCAAATCACCTTCATTTAATAACTCAGGTAACTCAGTGAATAAGCGATCTTCTACAAGCGTAGAGTTTTTTTGATTATTGGCGGGCAAATACAAAAGTTTTGAGGCAGAACGCTGTGAGAGAGGATAGCGTGCAATCAGGCTATCTGGCAGCTCATAATCATAGTCATCAACGCTCAAATAACTCAAATCATTGTTGTTTTTTTCGGCATCAATTGAGGCGGCAGTAGTAGGGTCTATAGTGTGAAAATCGGTCATAATCAATCTTTAAATGAATGTAAATTTTGGCGTAATTGTAGCAGAAACGATGTCATGAAAGGACAGTTTAGTAACGACTCATGCGCACAAAACGGTTTGCATATTAAATAGCCTAAGCATTAATTGTTAGAATGAATAATTAACAAAAGCAATGAGCGTCAGTATGTTATTCAAACAAATTTAACTGCGGCAACAATTGGGCGGCAGGTGCCAATGAAGAGAAAGTAACACCGACTAAGCGGATAGGTAGCTCACGAGGAATGTCTAAAAACAGTTTGTCCAACCAATAATGGGCAGAATCAGCACTGTTAAAGGCAGTCGATAGCGTGTGTGAGCGGGTGATTTGAGTGAAGTCTGCGTATTTAACTTTTAGAGTAATGGTATAGGCGACCAGCTGTTTTTGTTGCAGTTGATGAAAGGCATCGGCATTCTGTTCATAAATTTGTATACGTAATTCATGGTTATTACTTAGATTGTCTTTGAATGTGGTCTCAGAACCCACAGATTTATGCGCGCGCTCAGATTTGACAGCACGCTCATCACGCCCATGGGCGATATCATGATAAAACTGCCCACGCTTGCCGAACTCCTGCACCAATACAGCCGCTTGCATTCGCTTGAGATCCGCGCCATTACTTACACCCATCGCATGTAAGCGCTTGGCAGTGGCTTTACCAATACCATGAAAGCGCTCGATAGGTAGCGTACTGATAAAGGCATCAGCGTCCGCTGGTGTGATAATGGCCGTACCATTGGGCTTATTGATATCAGAGGCAATTTTAGCCAGCATCTTGTTAAACGACACACCTGCTGAGGCCGTTAATCCAGTATGCGCTAGTATTTGTGCCCTTAGCCAGTTCGCCATCAAGGTCGCTGAACCTTTATGGACTTGTAGCCCTGTAACATCGAGATACGCCTCATCTAGAGACAATGGTTCAACATGTGGCGTTAAGCGGTACATAATCTGGCGAATATCGCTACTAACTGCGCGATAAACCTCAAAACGTGGCCTAACAAAAATGACTTCTGGGCAACGTTTACGCGCCTCATAACAAGACATGGCAGAGCGTACACCGAATTTACGTACCTCATAGCTGGCTGCTGCGACCACACCGCGACCACTTGGATCGCCACCAACCACCAGTGGCTTACCGCGCAGTTCAGGAAAGTCACGCTGCTCCACACTGGCATAAAAAGCATCCATGTCTATATGAATGATTTTACGGGGGCTAGCATTTATAGAAGTTGTCATACTCACTATTTTACCTGATTCAAGCGCTTTGATTGAGTATCAAAATTTAAATTTATCGATAGACTCCTTTGCTAGGTTAGCAGGACGCTAGCAATGATATATGAATAATTTTATATGTCATAAATCTTATATATCATAGAGTTAGTTAATAATAAACAGTAGTATTAATTCAAAAAAATCGTATTTAGCAAACATATTTTTGCTATTGAATTGTTTAGGTCTGCTGTAAATCAAACTCATTTGTACTCTTGCACCACCTGTCCTATCAACCTCACCGTTTGTCATAAATCTCACATTTAGATGTTACAGTTTTGATTCTGGTGTTTTACAATATAGTATCCGCGCTAATGGATGACTGTAAAACAATAAGTAATGCCTTGTGCGCCTCTATGACCATGTAAAAAGGACATTGCTTATCGCTCATGCCAAGATCGAAAATGGAGTTTTGGTAAAATTAACTCTTTAATAGCTTGATGTTAGAGAGTTTAGAATGACTAAGGAGCTGATGATGAATAATGAACTAAAAGGGAGCGATTTAACAAGAGCGATGCTAGCACGCGGCGATAAAAAAGTATGGTGTGCGGTTTGTGATGATAGTGATGAGCAAGCAATGATGGATCATTGTGGTAATGATTTTACGGCTTATATCGTGTCATTTCGTGACGGACATTTTTATTGCAATGCTGGCATGCCGTGGGAGTTTGCCGTGCCCATTAAGATAATTGCGGTGCTGCAATCTGAAATAGAAATGTAAGTATAGCAATAATATTACCGGCACAAAAAAACCTCCTAATGAGGAGGCTGATTTGTTACTAATATTGGTACCAGTGGTCGGACTCGAACCGACACGCTTATTAGGCAACGGATTTTGAATCCGTCATGTCTACCAATTCCATCACACTGGCATGTTAGAAGATAAGGTCTATTAGATAGAGATTATCGAATTGGGCTACAGGGTTAACTCTGTATAGGCTGCGTATTATAGCAGCCTATTTTTATCCGTCAAGAATTATTTGATATAATTTTCAATTAAATCAAAAAAAATGGTTTAGCCTACAAAAGCACGTTCAACGGCATAATCTGCTTGGACACCCATGCGTGGTGAAACGGTCAAACCAAAATCGTCCAAAATCGCTGAAACTTCAGCATTAAATGGCATGCTACCGCAGATCATGACACGGTCGTCTTCTTTATTCATCGGTGGTAAGCCAATGTCTTCAAAGAGCTTTCCTGAGGTCATTAAGTCAGTCACGCGACCTTGATTTTTGAACTCCTCACGAGTCACTGTCGGGTAGTAAATGAATTTTTCACGGTACCATTCACCAAAGATCTCGTCGTTAGGTAACTCATTTTCAAACATATCACGATACGCCAAATCATCGACATGGCGCACACCATGTACCAAGATGATTTTTTCAAAGCGTTCATAGACTTCAGGATCACGTGCCAATGCTAAAAATGGCGCCAGTCCAGTGCCTGTAGAGAGCATATAAAGATTTTTGCCAGGCAGTAAATCATCTAGTACCAAAGTGCCCGTTGGTTTTTTGCTGACCAACAGCTCGTCACCGACTTTAATATGCTGTAAGCGCGAGGTTAATGGGCCATCTTGAACTTTGATAGAAAAGAATTCTAAGTGATCTTCGTAGTTCGGGCTAGCAATCGAATAAGCACGCAATAGCGGTCTGCCATCGACAACGATTCCGATCATCGCAAATTCGCCATTACGAAAGCGCAGGCCATCGTCGCGAGTTGTCTTGATGCTAAATAGAGCGTCATTCCAGTGATGAACCTCTGTGACCGTTTCGGTGCGAAGTTTTGACATAAAGTCCTCGTTAATAAGTTGCTATCGGTTTTATTAAGTTTAAATGAGTGTTAAATTAAAATTTTCAATGAAAAAGGGTATAGAAGGGTAGTAAATTTTCAATCACTATTGGAACAGCCAATCGTTTAAAACCTCTGTCACGCAAAGTAAGTAGCATAGCCGATGTTTTAATCAATGTTGTGGGGCAATATTCTAACATCTTATTAAGCATTTAAAATCAGGAGAGGGACTGATAAAGTCTAAGGATAGATATGATTTAATCTGTCTCCTGTCAAACCACGACAATGGCTGTTGCTGTAGATGGCTTATAAGGTTTGAAAAATAAAGGCTCTCATCGAATTTATGGCTCATAATACCAAAATTTAAAATAAAAATCCGTCTGGCAGCGGCGATGCGGCATGATAAAATGGAATATCGTTAGTGAGTAATTTTGTATCACTGGATAATATGCGCTAAACGTTCTCATAAAAGCAGATGCTTACTATTGAACGGCTTTTTGGAGAAACATGATGTCCGATGATAATATCTCTTTGGCGGGTTACCACCATGCGCCAATGATTGGCTACCATCGTGCGCCGCTATCACAGAAATTTGGTGCGCCACGCCAGCCGAATTTGGTTGCGCTCACCAGTATCATTGAGATGATAGCGCCTTATGACTCGCTAGCAGCATTTGCCGGTTTAGACGCGTTCAGCCATATCTGGATCAGTTGGCAGTTTCATCATAACTATACCAATAAAGACACTCATATTGGCAAAGGCGGCACGGGCTTTCGTGCGCAAGTCCGCCCACCAAGGCTCGGTGGCAATCAAAAAATAGGGGTATTCGCCAGTCGCAGTATGTATCGACCCTCAGCACTTGGGTTATCTGTCGTCAAGCTTGAAAGTATCGAGGTTTGCGATGGGCGCGTGTTACTTATTATTAGCGGTGCCGATATGATAGATGGTACGCCGATTATCGATATTAAGCCCTATGTCGCTTATAGCGATGCGCTCAGCAATGCAAAAAGCGGGTTTGCACCAACTGCGCCAGATTTATTAGAGATAATTATTACGGAGTCTGCTTACGAGCAATTTATGACGTTGGTTGACGCTGGACGATGCGATAAAAATGACAATGACAATGACAATGACAATGGGACTGAGACTGAGGCTGAGACTGAGGCTGAGACTGAGACTGAGAATAAAAATAATAAGAAAGCTATTCATGCAAAAAATAATAGTGTAGCGACGCTTATTCAACAAATGCAAGAGCAGTTGCTCATTGCTGATATCGAGACTATTAAAGCATTAATTGCGCAAGACCCGCGTCCAGCTTATCGTCGCGCGGAGATCAATACGCCGTTTGTCATGCGTTATAAGTCTGTTGATGTGAGCTTCCAGTTGGTAGAATCAGGGCAATTGCAGATAATGGCTGTTGTCAAAGTGAGCTTGTAGCGCCCAGTGACGCCATTACTGCCGCATGAATTATCCATCAATTACTCCTCAATAAATAACGCATCAATAATAAAAGAAGAAAAATATGTCTGCTCAGAAATATTCAATCGTGATTGATTTACGTTGGTGCTTAGATGAACTATTGGCAGATAAGGTAATTGATCAGCGTGGCTACAATTTAGTGATGACGAGCCGCCGTGATAAAGCGCAGCATCCACTCCTGACCATCAGTGAATTTGGTCTGCCAAACGGTCATGCACTGGATAAAAATGTTGAGCACAAATTGACTTTGGTATGGTTGAATCAATGGTTAGCTGCCAAAGCAGGCATGGCACTTGTCCGTATTGACCCGTTAAAAGTCGATGTCCCAGCCGTCACTCAGTTGATGTCCTTTGAATATGCCCGCTCACAGCATATTTTGCCCATTGAAGTGACGAATGATGAAGTCGTCATCGGTACAGACCAGCCGTTCTGTACTGAGTGGCAGACAAGTATCGAAAAATTAATCAAGTCTAAAAGTTATCGTACGGTTTATATCAATCCTGAGCAAATCAATCGCTACCGTCAAGAATTTTACCAAGTCACCCAAGCGATTGCAGGAGCAAATAGTGTCCACAAGCGCGCGGCGGCTGATGTCACCAATGTCGAGGCATTATTGCAACTTGGCGACAATACCAACCCTGATGCCAACGATCAACATATTGTCAGAGTTGTCGATTGGCTGTTGCAATATGCTTTTGAGCAGCGAGCCAGTGATATCCATTTAGAGCCTCGCCGTGAGACGGGTAAAGTCCGTTTTCGTATCGATGGCGTGCTACATACCGTCTATGAGATGCCTTTGGCAATCATTGTCGCGGTGACGGCGCGGATTAAAATATTAGGACGACTGAATGTGGCAGAAAAACGCAAACCACAAGATGGCAGGTTGAAAACCCGTACGCCAAAGGGTCTGGAAACTGAGCTGCGCTTATCGACGATGCCGACAGCCTTTGGCGAAAAGCTGGTGATGCGGGTATTTGATCCTGAAGTGCTGGTGCGCTCGTTTGCTCAGCTTGGTTTGTCAGGTAAGCAGCTCGATACTTGGCATGAGCTGACCGCGCATCCAAATGGCATTATCTTGGTTACGGGTCCGACTGGTTCTGGTAAAACCACGACGTTATATAGCACGCTCAAGCAGCTCGCCACAGAACAAGTTAATGTCTGTACGATTGAAGATCCTATCGAGATGATTGAGCCTGCTTTTAACCAAATGCAGGTCAATCCAGGAGTTGATTTGCATTTTGCAGATGGTATTCGCTCTTTGATGCGCCAAGACCCAGATATCATTATGGTTGGTGAGATTCGCGATGCCGAAACCGCCAATATGGCAGTACAAGCATCACTTACTGGACATTTGGTACTATCGACGTTGCATACCAATGATGCACCAAGCTCACTTACTCGCTTACATGATTTGGGTATTCAGCCGTTTTTGACCTCAGCGACGATATTAGGCGTCATGGCGCAGCGTTTGCTACGCACGTTATGTCTGCATTGCAAAAAAGCCCTAGACGTGATCCCAGACAGTGAAATTGCTGTTCAGTGGCAGGAACTGGTTCAGCCTTGGCGTGCGCCCGCTCCAGCGCAAATTTATACGGCGCAAGGCTGTGAGCATTGTCGCCATACGGGCTATCAAGGTCGCGTTGGTCTGTACGAGATCATGCCGTTGTCAAATGAGCTAAAAAAACTGGTCGCCGCCGATGCCAATTTAGATGTGCTTAAGCAGCAAGCGTACCGCGAAGGTGTGCAGCCATTGCGCTTATCGGGTGCAAAGCGTATTAGTGAAGGGCTGACGACCATAGAAGAAGTAATGCGAGTGGTGCCGCTTCATTAAAAGCTGCCTTTTTACTAAAAATAAGTTTGCTAATCATGACTTGAAAAGCGCACTTATCAGAGCAATTAATGCTCTTACGACTACTAATTTTATATTGTAAGTTATTGTTCTAAAACATTTTATTTATTTTTTATTAACGAGATTACTTATGTTTACTGATAGTCATTGCCATCTTAATCGCTTAGATTTAACCAAGTATGATGGTCAATTGTCTGGCGCGATTGACGCGATGAAAGAAGCCAATGTCACTCGGGCAATGGCGATTATGTGTGATTTTGCCGAATATGATGAGATTTCTCATATTGTCAGCACCTATAGCGATGAGGCGCTAAATCTTGGCATGAGCGTCGGTATTCATCCTTGTGAAGATATTAGTGTCTTGCAATCAGCGACGGTTGAACGTTTGATCGAAACGGCTGATGCCGACCATGTATGGGCGATTGGGGAGACAGGGTTAGATTATTACTGGTCAACGGAAAACAAAAAAGAGCAGCAAGCCAGTCTTGCTCGCCATATTCATGCCAGTCAAAGCCTGCAAAAGCCACTCGTCATTCATATGCGTGATGCCAAAGAAGATACGATTGATATCCTAAAATCAGAAGGCGCTGAGCACGGTATTATTCATTGTTTTACCGAAGATTGGGAGACGGCCAAGCGTGCACTTGACTTAGGATTTTATATCTCATTTTCGGGCATTGTTAGCTTTAAGAGTGCTCAAATGATTAAAGATGCAGCAAAAAATATGCCTAGAGACAGACTGCTTATCGAAACTGACAGTCCTTATCTAGCACCGGTGCCCAAGCGTGGTAGACCGAATGAGCCTGCCTACGTACCGTATGTCGCCAGTTGTCTGGCAGAGATGTATGGCTGTAGTAGCGATGACATTGGGGCATTAACTGCAAAAAACTTTGAGAATTTACTGGCACAGTATCACTAAAATGGTTATGCTATGACCACTCAGTCATTTATGATACAGTCCTGTTGCTTTACGTTATTTGACTTATGATGTGAAGCGTAAGCCTATGATTATCAATGACTATTTAGCAAACATAAGCATATCTCCTTTGGTGGTTTTCGAGCAGACTTTGTATGATGTTATACGCTTGTCGCTGATGCATTCATCCACAGGATGGTCATATGCTTAATCTTGTCAGGTTTTAGGAGAGATTATGAGTCGTCAGCATCAGTTCAAGGCACGAGAAGAGAATATCTTAGCGATGGCAGAGCAATTGCTACTTGAGTCGGGCGATGGTGATATTACTTTAGACAGTTTGGCAGACCAGCTGGATCTGGCTAAAGGTACACTGTACAAGCATTTCTCCAGCAAAGATGAACTCTATTTGCGTATTATTATCCGCTATGAAGAACAACTGTTTGAGATTAATCGTATTGATGATTGTCCATCAGCAGGCGTTGCTCGTATGATCTTTCAGCAGTTATTTAATCCACAAAAAGCCATGTTGCTCAATCAAATCGAAGAGCGTTTGGCGGCATCAGTGACGGGTCTCAATCGCTTGTTTGGTGAGCTATATGATATTCGCCGTCAGCGTATGAAACGCTTGATTGACATTATCAGCGCGTATTTACAAGAGCAGCACAGTAGTTTGAGCACGCGCGACTATTTGTCCTCGATTTGGGCGATGGGTCAGGGCGGTGCTGGACTATTAAATTCAAGCTTTTACCAGCGGTATTTGGGTCGCCGTGATACCCTACGTTATGCCTTCGTTCAGCAAATGCTTGAGTTGCCGAGCCATTATCCTGCGGCTGACGATGAGGTGATGGATGAAGATATGCAGGAGTTGGTCGAGCAAATCGATACTGAGTCAGAAGAGCACCGTAATACCAGTTATTAATATCTTTATTCAACTTATGGTCTTTTAACGCAAGTTTTTTAAATTCGTGTTGCTATATTCGTTATCGCAGCACGGTGCCTCCATGCTAAAAATGGATACATGCTTACCAGCTTTAGCGCCCAATCATAGTTTTATTCTTCATACCACAACCTACTCATAGGTTTATAGGTGCCATATGCCGGTCACTGCCAAGACTCCGTCCAGCTCAGCGGTCACTTGCTATTCACACTTAAGTCATCAATATTTGCAATATAAAAACACAGATAGATATCGCTTACCTCTGGTTTATCAGTATAAATCCTTTCCAGTACAAAACGCTCACGTTTCCCCTTATAAATCTTCAAGCCTTGCTCAGGCACAGCAAGGCTTCACCCTTGTCGAAATTGTAGTAGTGGTCGTTATTCTATCTATCTTTGCTGGCATGATGAGCTTGTCGGTGGGCAGTAGTGAATCGCGTAAAAACCGTGCGTTTTATGAGCATTTAACGGATTCACTGAGCTATGTAAGGTTGTTGTCTGCTGAGCGTATGCAGCCGATGGGTTTGAGCTTACAAGCAGATAAACAAGGTCAAGTAGCTCCTGTGATTGTTACTTTATCAAATCCTTATATTGCCTATCAGACCAATGATACCCCGTCAAATAGCATGGACAGCACGCCTAAAAATTCGATGGAATTGTCTGCTGACCTGACAAGTAGGTCGGGGGCGATGGGAAAGCAACAGCCAGTGCCTAGCTGGGAAATTGAGCCAGAAGTCAGTTTGCCAGAGTTACCTGCTGGGGTTAGTTTAAGGGTGCAAAGCTTGGAGGCTGGCAATCTATCAATGCCTGAACAGGGGCAAACATTGCAGCCTTGGTTTGCCGATCAAGCAGTCCCACAGATATTATGGTTTGGTACAGGGCAAGCAACGCCTGTCACCATTGAGGTGCTGCATAATTCGCGTCTGGTGGGCGAGGTCATTACCATTATGCCTGATGGTAGTATGACGATCGGACAAGGACTGTAGCTGATGATAGATAAGGATGACATTATATCTGCTGATATAAACAAAAAGCCAATGCTATCAAAGCATGAAAGCGGCTTTACTCTGATTGAGGTAATGGTAGCGTTAGCGATTTTAGCGGTTGTTGCTGTGGCTGCTAGCCGTGCCAGTAGTGCTTATCTCAGCTCAGTGGATGTCTTACGCACACGCACACTGGCACATTTTGTCGCACAGAATGCGGCCGCTGATTTGCGTATTCAAGAGACTTGGCTGACGGCCAATCGTACGCAAACAATCAATGCTCAAGGGCGTGATTGGCAAGTAGTGATGACGGTCAGTGATGCCATTACGCCTGCTTTAAAAGAGGTGAATATCGCTGTTGCACCCATTATAGATGGACAGACGCGTACCGCCGTGACTGATATCAACGTAATATTGAGCAATGCGGAGCAAGACATTGGCAGTTTGGACTTAAGCAGTTTGGGTGCTGATATTGCAGGGCAGTCTGGAGGCAATCCGTGAAGTCGCAGCGTGGATTTACGCTACTTGAATTGATGGTTGCCATGGCAATATTTGCGATGCTGGCGGTGGCTGGCTGGCAGGTGTTTGATAGCGTCAACCGCGCTCGCGAACGTGCACAATTTCATGCTGATAATTTGGCTGTTTTGCAATATGCTTATTTGCAGCTACAGCAAGATATGGGTCAAATTATCCCTTATCAAATACCAAATACTCAAAATATCAGTGTGACAAATAACAGTACAAATGCTAGTGATAGCACAAACAATAGCGCCCAAGCCAATGAAACAGTGCCTGAGCCTTTTATGAGCTTGGATGGTGAGCATGTCAGCTTTGTTCGTTTTGCCGACCCCGATCCACGTTATCAAAGTAGCATGAGTGTCCAGCATATCGAATACATTTTTGCAGATGAGCGTTTAATTCGCCGCCAATATACCAGCATCGATGGTGGGCGCGATAGCATCAGCCTAGACAGTGTATTGCTCGAAGGCGTCACCGCAGGGCGTTGGCAAGCATATTTACCTGAACTGAGCACCAAGTTCCCTAATGCAGACAGCAGTAATAACAGTACAAATACAACCTCTGGGCAAACGACCAGTGCCGTAAGCGCCAAGCCAGCAGTGGTTTTATTGCCCAAAGGTATTGCTGTCAATTTTACTTATCAGGATATGCCAATCACTTGGCAATGGGCGCTTGCTCCAGAACCAATACCAAGTAATTATAAAAATAAAAGCAATAACAATGCTAATAATGGCAATGGTAGCAATAACGATAGTAGTGATAAGACTAATAATGACAACCCGAATAGCAATGTAAATAACAATTTAAATAACAATGCAGGAAGTAATATTTAACATGCACCACTGGGTCAATAATAAAGGCGGCTTAAGTCAATGACAGCGCACTCTCAGCGCGGAGTAGCGCTGCTCACTATCTTACTATTGGTGGTCAGTATTACCGTGGTGGCGGGGGCGATGCTTGCCAGTCAAAAGATTGCTATTAGGCGTAGCGGCTTATTGTTTGATCAAAATCAGCTGTCACAAGATATCAATGCTGGTCAGCAATTAGCCATCACGATGATTCGTGCTGACGATAAGCTGAATGACACAGATAGTGAGCAAGATATTTGGGCGCAGCCATTACCGCCTTATCTTTTAGCCAATCATAGCATCAGTATCGAATTGCGCGATGAAGCCAGTCGTTTTAATATTAATAATTTATATCAGAATGGCGCGGTTGATAGCGCCGCCTTAGCCATATTTCAAAGACTGTTGACACAATTAAATCTGGAACCTGATATTGCCATTGCTGTTCTTGATTATCAAGATACGGATAGCGACGTTTATCAAGATGGTGGTGATGAGAGTGTGGTTTATTCTCAGCAATCAAGTGGCTCAGCGAGTAAGACTTTGCCCAATCAAGCATTGGTCAGTGTCGATCAATTGCAAGAGATTCGAGGGGTAAATGCTGAAGTACTAGCGGCACTACGTCCTTATATTACGGTGGTTCCTTATTATGTGCCTATTAATGTCAATACTGCCAGTCCAGTTTTGCTGGCTGCACTGATAGATGGCGCAACCAGCCAACAGATGCAGGGATTGGTCGATATGCGGGCAAAGCAGGCGTTAGCCTCTATCGATGATGTATGGCAATTGCCGATGTTGAGCAGCTTAAATGATGATCAGCGAAAGGCGTTAAAACCACTGCTTGCAGTCGATAGCCAAGCCTTTATGGCGCTTATTACCGCAACGGATAGTGCAAGTCTTGGTCAACAAAGACAACGGTTTGCAACCGTATTGATTAGCAAGGTTGCGACTGATGCTAGCGCGGCAGTAGGGAGTAATGCGAATAACAGCACGCCTAACAATAATAATGAGAATGGCAATAATAAAAAAGCCAAAGAAATTAAAGTGGTGACACAGCGTTTATGGGCATTTAGACCCAGTTTCTAACGTTGAGTCACCTAAAAAGAGTCTCAATCAGTGCCGAGGTAGAATATCTGACGCCACTTAATCTCCTAAGTGCGTCTCTTCCGTAGATTTCCAGTTATAAGCCCCATAAAACAACATCTGTGCTTGGCGAGTGCAATTATGGAGCATCAGCTGTTTATTTTCTTCAATCTCGTTCAGATCGATTTCATCATCATGGTCTTCAGTATAAGTCAGCTCCAACCAATCGATAATCCAAGAAAAGAACATATTTACCCCAGCTTCAGCCAGTAGGCGACGGTCATAGGCATTGATATGAGTAAAAGCAGGCTGTAGCGCTAAATCATCAGCCAAGCTTTGAGCATGTTTTTTGACAAGTTCATTAATGGCTTTGCGTACAGCTTCTGAGCCACCGTAGCGCTCACTGACTAAAAATTGCCAGTAATAAGGCTGATCACTAACCATATGCAAGAACAGCTGAATGCTCTTAGCAATTTGGCGATCAAAGCTACGTTTACGCCCAATTTGCAAACTATCGCTTAGAATCGCCAGCGTACCGCCTAGCTCTTCTACCACCAATGCTCGACCAAGCGATTCCATGTCATCAAAATGCCGATAAAATGCGGTCGGCACCACGCCAACCTCACGCGTTACTTGCCGGAGGCTGATTGAGCTAAAAGACTGCCCTGTCATACATAAATCAAGCACGGCATTAAAAAAGGCGTGCCGAGTTTGAAGTTTCTTTTGTTCGCGACTGCTCATAATATTTCAAAATTGTCCAATAAGGGTTTATCATACTCATTTCAGCGTAAAAATACGACTGAAATACGCAACTTGTGTTAATTTACTAGACCGGCACGGGTCTTTTAAACCATCGTACCCCAATGGCCTTGTAACTCTTGTGCCAATCGATACGCCTCATGATCATTCATCCCAGTGATAAAGTCCAATATATTTAAAATATTGTGATAGACATTATCTGATAATAGCCGCCGATGCTCATCGAGATGTGGCTGTAACAACATGAGTAGGCGCTGCTGCTCAAAGGACATGGATTGAGGATCAGATGTTGCTCTACTACTTGTCCAAGCTAATGGCATAAAAGCATCTAATAAACGATGCAAGCATTGATTGGCCATTAGCTCCATTCGGACTTTGCTTGGGTGATTAAATATTTTCTCACGTGCCAACTGTTTGGCTTGGTTGATTCCACTTTGCACACTGATATCACAGTGGTCAAATAAACTGCCTTGCAGTGTACCCGCCAGCAATGCATCACTGTTGGCGACAAAAGCATCGGTCACGGTATTGACCAAGCGCATCATCGCACGGGCTCGCAATGACGCTAAGCTCTGCCTGACAGACATGTGTACGGGCAGATTGATACTGCTAGGGCGCTCACCAATCAGCTCATAAAATATGGCGGCAACCTCACTATAGGTCAGCATATTGAGATTGATACCATCTTCTAAATCTATCAAGGCATAGCAAATATCGTCTGCCGCTTCTAGTAAATAAGCCAGCGGATGACGCGCAAAACCGTCGTGCTGTGTTGAACGTGGTAAATGCAAACAGACTGCCAACTCTTCTAATTGTGCTGACTCACTATAAAAGCAGCCAAATTTTTGTACATTTTGATGGTGGTGTTTATCATTGACATCGTTGCTGTGAGAGGCAAGCCACGGATACTTCATAAAAGCGCCTAAGGTCGCACAAGTGAGACGCATACCACCTTTATCAGGATGGTGCTCATTACGCGCCAACAGTCGAAACCCTTGTGCATTACCTTCGTAGGCCAGCAAGTCCAAGCGCTCGTTGCTACTTAACTTTTGTAATATCGCTTGAGGGTCAGGCTGCCTAAACCAATCTCGAATGGCATACTCTCCCGCATGACCAAAAGGCGGGTTGCCAATATCGTGAGCGAGGCACGCTGCTTGTACAATGACACCGACATCGGCTGGCGATACGCCTGCTGGTAGACCGCTGGCCAATTTATCATGGAGCTTTTCTGCTGCCATCATTGCTAGAGAGCGTCCAATAGAGGAGACCTCAAGCGAATGAGTCAGACGTGTATGGATACCGAGCTGATTGGTTAATGGATGGACTTGGGTTTTTTGATTCAATTGCCGAAAGGAGTGCGAAAATACCAGTCTGTCGTAGTCTTTGTGAAACTGAGAGCGAGTACTCGTATTGGCGTTAAACTTTTTGGCAGCACCAAGACGCTGCGAGTTGAGGAGATGAGACCATTGCGTAGTAGGAGACGGCAAAGAGGTTGGAGTAGTTAGCATATTGAAACATCCGAAACCAAGGGAGCCTCTAGCATAGCAAAATAGCGCCCTTGGTACAGATATATAGTCAGAGAACTACATTAAGATTTCTGGCAGTTGAAAAGCACTTCTTCCTCTTCGGTAGCCACATTACTGCCCAATATTTTATTTCGCAACGTTGCTTTGTCACCATTTACTTGCCATATGATGCCATGGGTGTTATCTAATCCGATATCACTGGTATAGATAGTTTTTTCAGTACTGGCGTCGCTATCAGAGGTAGCGGTCAAATCGTATTCGATACCATCGATCAGTAGGTGCACTGTCTGTGGTGTAGTATCATCATGGTAAGAAACGCCGATAGTAGCCGTAGGATCACAAGAGAATGGTGTGCTGTTGCTGGCATGTTCTGCATGATCGTGTCCTTCATGCGCGCTTTCTTCGTGGCTATGACTTTCATGATTGTGTCCTTCATGACCTTGTTCCATAGCATCGTGCCCTTCGTGCTCTTCATGAGCATGTTCAGCGTGATCGTCTACGGGTGTTATTTCTTCAGATACTACCGTATCACTTTCTGTATTAGGCTGACAGCCCAATACAGAGCCTGTCATGATACTTCCTACAAGCGCAACACTGGCAAATCTAGAAAAAGAGAAATAGTCAGTCACAGTATAAGTCCTCAAATAGTAAGATAAAGATATGTTATAATATAACAATGTTAAGATAAAATAAAGCCGATGATGGAGAATTTCCAACATCGGCTTATTAATTATCAGACAGGATGTACCGCTTAACGTTACACGTTAAATCTAAAGTGCATGATATCGCCATCTTGCACGATATAGGTTTTGCCTTCTAAACGTGATTTGCCAGCGGCAGCTGCGCCTTTTTCACCGTTGTATTCGATAAAGTCATCATACGCAATGACTTCGGCACGAATGAAGCCACGCTCAAAGTCAGTGTGAATCACGCCAGCTGCTTGCGGTGCGGTTGCGCCAACTGCAACCGTCCAAGCACGCACTTCTTTAACCCCAGCGGTAAAGTAAGTCTGCATATCTAGCAAATCATAACCACCGCGAATCACTTGATCAAGTCCGGCTTCTTCCATATCCATCTCAGCTAGGAAGTCTTTTTTGTCGTCTTCATCAAGCTGAGCGATTTCAGATTCGATTTGGTTGCATAGAGCGATAACGATAGAATCTTCGCCAGTGGCATAGTTGCGTACCGCATCAAGGTAAGGGTTGTTTTCAAAGCCATCTTCACTGACGTTAGCGATATACATGGTTGGTTTTAGGGTGATTAAACCATAACTTCTGATGAGTTT
The DNA here is from genome assembly GCF_049896785.1 of Psychrobacter sp. TWP2-1-2. NCBI lineage: Bacteria > Pseudomonadati > Pseudomonadota > Gammaproteobacteria > Moraxellales > Moraxellaceae > Psychrobacter > Psychrobacter sp. TWP2-1-2. The sequence continues at coordinate 154,972 of NZ_JAFCVA010000004.1, forward strand.
TTTCTCATCAGCATCTAGGTTCGCTGCGCGTGCCGCTTTACCTTCTGCCAATAAAGGCTCAACTTTTTTAAAGATATCAAGCAATGCTTGCGCATCTTTGTCGCCACCTTTAGCCTTCTTGGTTTGGTTGTGAATGGCACGCTCAACGGCCTCTAAATCTGCCAATGCCAATTCAGTATTAATGGTTTCGATATCATCAATCGGGCTGACGCGACCATCAACGTGGACGACGTTGTCATCATCAAAACAGCGTACGACGTGCGCAATCGCATCAGTCTCACGAATATTGGCTAGGAACTGGTTGCCCATGCCTTCGCCTTTTGAAGCACCAGCGACTAGACCTGCGATATCCACAAACTCCATCGTCGTTGGTAATACACGCTCAGGCTTAACGATATCAGCCAGTTTCTTTAGGCGTGGGTCAGGTACTGGTACGATACCCGTGTTGGGATCTTTGGTACAAAATGGAAAGTTTTCAGCGGCGATACCCGCTTTGGTCAACGCATTAAACAAGGTGGATTTACCCACGTTTGGTAGGCCGACGATGCCGCAATTAAAACCCATAACATTCTCTCAATATAATAATAAAATCAGTTGGTATAAAGATTGGTTAAATGATAAATCAAAATTGGGCATATTGTAGCAAATTTACCTGAATAGGGGTGAGGTTGTTGTGTTGTATACTGAGATTTTGTGTTTGGTCATTACCGGTAATTTTGCTGTTTTATCGATTATGGTAAGCTGTGCTATAAAACGATAGTTTGGCTTGTAGGCGTATGACAAGTAAACGCCTACGACTCGTTACACTGTACGAGTAATCTTCATTATGAACACCAAGCGCTCTCAGTCAAATCTGCAAAACACTATGTATAAATGCGCCGTTTCGATAAAGGCCGCTAAAATAAAATGAAAGGCGAAATCCTATAATGACTACCACGATTTTTGACACGCGCCACTACAATTATCCGCAGAACTTCATAGAAATTAAGCCTAAGCTGGCACGACTTGAGCAGGCGATTAAAAAGCTAGAGGCAAATCTAATCGATGCTAATAATACTGCAAATATTGAGCGGTTAAATGACAGGCTGAATGGTGAATTAGAGTTCAAAGTAGACTATGCTCGTGAACTAAATCCTGACCAGTTATTAGCAGCCACAACTATCGAAGGCAAGGTGCTAGTCATTGCTGGTGCCGGCTCTGGCAAGACTAAAACGCTCACGTACCGTACCAGTTATTTATTAGAGAACGGGGTCACGCCCAAAAGCATCTTGCTACTGACTTTTACGCGTAAAGCAGCCAATGAAATAAAAAGCCGCGCCAAAACCTTACTTGCGAATACCTTATTTGATAAACAGTCTGATGAAGACTTGGTAAAGGATAAGCTGCCAACTGATAAACGGCTTAACGATATCACCAGCGGTACTTTTCACTCTTTTTGTAATATGCTGCTGCGTCAGTATTCAGGGCTGCTCGGTATAAATCCGCGATTTACGATTTTAGACACGGGCGATAGCGAAGATGCCATCGACTTAATCCATAAAGAAAAAAAGTATCCCGCGCAAACCAAAAGCCAAGCCTTTCCGCGCAAAAAGACACTGCAAAATATCATCTCTAGCTCTCGGAATAGACGTATTCATATCCGTGATTTAATCGAAAGTAATTATCCTGATATCGCCGTGCATATTCCTATTATTGAACAATTGGCAGTCGATTTTCATGAGTATAAGCGTGCCAATCATCTATACGACTTTGATGATATTATCAGTCAGGTCGTGCGTCATTTAAAGACGAATAATACCTTTCGCCAAATGCTACAAAACCAATATCGCTACATTATGGTTGACGAGTACCAAGACACCAATATTCCGCAAAAGCAGTTGATAGATTTGATTAGTAAACCTGAGTCGGTATCGCTGATGGTAGTCGGTGATGACAATCAAAGTATTTATGCTTTTCGCGGTGCCAATTACGAAAACATTCTGCTATTCGGTGAGACCTATCCCGATGCCAAGCTGATTAAGCTCGAACAAAACTATCGCAGTACGCCTGCTGTTTTGGATTATATCAATGCCTTGTCCGCGCAAATCACGTTAGGCTATCAAAAGCAGTTGTACTCTGGCGCATCGATAAGTGGGCATAAGCCAGTGTTTAGACGCCTAAGCAATGAGACAAAAGAAGCAAAATATATCGCCGATAAAATCATCGAGCTAAAATCGGATCATGATTACGATGATTTTGCGGTACTGTGTCGCACATCCTTTCAATCTAACTATGTCCAATTAGAGTTTATGGAGCGTCATATTCCATTCATTGTGGTGGGCGGTATCAAATTCATTGAAAGGCGACATATTAAAGACGTTTTGGCATTCATTAAAATATTGTATAACCCGAATGATACGATTGCTTGGCATCGTATTTTGACCTTATTTCAAGGCGTGGGGACAGTCACTGCGACTCGTTTGACTCAAGCGATTAATGCCGATAACAACTCCTTTGAGCCATTACTTACGGCGAAGTTTGCTAAAAAAAGTATACAACTTGAACCTTTATACAATACGCTCACTAAAGCAAATCAAGCTGAATCCGTCGAGACGGTCATTGAGCTGATTTTAGAGTTCTATATTCCTGTCCTAAAAACGATTGAAGAAAATTGGCGAGAGCGCAACGAAGATTTTCGTGTGCTCAAAAATTTGGCAATAGAACATAGTAGCCTTGATAACTTCTTAGAAAATTTGGCACTCGATCCACCCAATGATTCGGTAGCCATAACCAGTCAACCTGATGATAATAACAATGATAAAGTTACTATTTCGACCATTCATAGTGCCAAAGGGCTGGAGTGGCCAGTGGTGTTTGTCAATTCATTGGTCGATGGTATCACGCCACACTATCGCTCTTTGGATGACTTTGAGGAGCTAGAAGAAGAACGAAAATTATTCTACGTTGCTTGTAGTCGCGCCAAGAGCAGACTGTATCTAACGGCACCTGATTACTTTGCCAGTTATTCAGGGTATTTTGACAAGCCATCGCGGTTTATCGCTGAGCTGTCTACTGATGAAGTGACGGTAGAAAATTCTAAACAAGTGAGAGAAGAGAGTGATGATCCAGTGTGGTGGTGATATTTTTGTTTATCGATAAATAATGTAAAAATACAGGCATAAATAATGCACGTTTGTTGTTAGAATGGTATCGGCGACCGATTCTTTACACCAACCTTCGTACTACTCAGCATGGACTTTATCATTAATGAAGAATTTTATTGCCGACGTGAAGGCACTTTTTAGACAAAAATATGATGCCGACGCTCAAGGTAATAAAGCAAATAAGCCCGCCTTTATAGACTTGCCACCTGATATCAAGCCCGATAACCGGCATAGAGTAAGTCAGTCTAGTCAAAATGACGATACAGATGATTTCGCGTCATTTATCATCTCATCTGGTAAATCTAACAATGTTTCTGGTGTTTCAGCCAATAAGCAGTTAGGACGCTGGTTCAAAGAAAATGAATCCTTTGATATTAAAGGACGCTTTATTGACCGCGGTTTTTATTATGTTGGTGGTCAGCTTACAATGCTAACGGGGTTTGGTATTGAACCTTCGCTAGTCGATGACAGTTTACCTGCCAGCTCTCCAAACATCATCAACAGTATTTCGCAAATTTATTATGATGAGTCGCTTGGTTATTGGCCAAGTTATGAGCGTTTGTCCATTAAATGCCGAGGCGCTTATCTTGATTGGCTAGCTTCAAATCGCGCGCATCCAAGTACGCCTATTGGCTATGTATTCATTTATTTTGGTGGTTTTGAGCGCCGTATCATTGAACATATTAACGATGATGTTGTCTCCGATACTGAGTTTATGGCTATCTATGAAGAAGTGACACGACTCAATCGTATTTATGGCAGCCAGTCTGCTTCGTTCGACAGTTATTCAGCACATTTTTTAGCATTTATGACTCTTATTCGGTCCTTGTTATTTGAAGACAAAGCGCAAACAGGGCATTTACTACCACCGCCTGTCACTAGCCAAAACTTAAACTTTAAGATGCATTTGGCAAAGACGGTAGCGTTGCAATTGCCTATTCCTGCGTCATTAGCATGGGAGTGGTTGGTATATTCTAATGAATACAATTTTAAAACTCCTGCCAAGCGCTGTGAAGATACGTTCAAAGATTTATTTAAAATTCTTTACCATGACGCTTATCCAAACGGTTTTGTAGTTTCTGCCAATAAAACTAGGCTCAAGCTCAGCTATAACGCTGCCAGTCGTTCTATCGTTAGCGTAGAGCTTACGCTTGATGACTTGCCAGACCCAAGCATCCTGAGAGCGCCTGTCAAAAAACTTATAACTATCGCTGAACAATGCAATGATGCTTTAGATGCTTACAGTCGTTATCTGGGAAAAGAAGGCAGCTCGGCTGATGATATTGCTGCTGTTATGCTACTGCCGAAACCCTTACTTCATAATTATCACCATCCTGCAATTGAAAAATTTAAAACATGGGCACAGTCCATTATAGAAAACGATGAAGGGCTGACAACGACTAAAGAGTTATGGGCATATTTGGATGAAACTTTGCCGCCAACATCTAGCAAAGCGCTGAGTAAAAAACAAAATGAGCTGATTATTAATTTGGTAGAGCTTGCTGGTTTTGGTATTGCTCCAGACCAACGCTATCATCAGACGCGCTTGCAATCGGATGGTTATGCCGTGCTATTTGCTTACGGTCATGGTGCGCATTGTGAAGGTTTCGAACCGAGCTCGTCGTTCTATCAAGTCAGCCTAGCTATGAGATTAGGGGCAATGGTAGCGACTATTAATGGTTATGTTGATAAAAGGGAAGTGGATACACTATTGACGCTGCTCAATCAAGACAGTCAACTGACCACTATTGAAAAAGAATCGCTGACCGCATATTTGCTATGGCAGTTAAATACCCCAGCAAATATGGCAGGTCTAAAAGCGACATTGGCTGATCTTGACACGAAATATATTGGCTTTATCAGCCGTTTTATCATTACTGTTGCTTTAGCGAATGGCAATATTGAACCCAGTCAAATCAAACAAATCGAAAAATTATATCAAGCTTTAGGTCTGGATAAAACGTTAGTGACTAGTGATATTCATCAGCTAACGACGAATAAAAAAGTAAACATAGGCATAAAAAATGAGCTCGAAACCAAAGACAATAGCAGCAAAAGTAGCCGTTCATTTAGTTTTGATGCTGAACTGTTGGCGCTACATGAACGTGAGACCGCAGTGGCTAAAGCGATGCTAAGTAAGATCTTTGCTGTAGAAGATGAAGAAAGCGAAGATGATATAAAAGAGAGTGTACTATTAAAGATAAGCAGTAAGAAGGCGACTGAGCATCACAGTAACGCGCCTGTTAACAATCATAGTTCAGGTAATGAGGCGGTCATAAACGGACTAGATCGTAGTCACAGCCAACTGTATCAAGAGCTTATTAGTGCCGAAGTATGGCAACGTGAAGCCGTCAACGAATTATGCGAATCGTTAAATCTAATGATAAATGGCGCTATCGAAACCATTAACGACTGGGCATACGATAAAGTTGATGCACCCGTATTAGAAGATGATGATGAAGTGGTCGTTGATTTTGAGATTGTCGACGAGTTAAAAGCGTTGAATTCATAGCACATAAAAATTAGCACACTAAAAATAGTGGATTAAAAAGGAATAAAGATGAGTGGTAAAAAAATTAGAGCCAAAGAACGCGACGCGATTATCCAGTCGCTCAAGGCTGGCGTTACCCCCAAAGTTGGTATTCAGCATATCCAAGTGGGACGTATTAATGAGCTCAAAGCTTTGATAGATGATATTGAACGTGTGGCTGATGGCGGTTCTGCGTTTCGGCTGATTATTGGGGAATATGGGTCGGGCAAGACTTTCTTTTTGAGCGTGGTTCGCGCCATTGCACTTGAGCGTAAATTGGTCACGGTGAATGCGGATTTATCGCCTGACAGACGCATTCAAGCATCGTCAGGCCAAGCGAGGAATTTATATTCTGAGCTGATGCGTAACTTATCGACGCGCAATAAGCCTGATGGCAATGGGCTTGCTAGTGTGGTTGAGCGTTTTATTACCGAAGCACGCAAACAAGCGGACAGTAGCGGAGAGGCTATCAGTGACGTTATCCAGCAAAATTTAGCTGAATTGACTGAGTTGGTAGGTGGTTATGATTTTGCAAAAGTCATTGAAGCTTATTGGCAAGGGCACGAAGAAGGTAATGACGAGTTAAAAGCCAACGCTATTCGCTGGTTACGTGCAGAATACGCTACTAAGACTGATGCCAGACGCGACTTAGGTGTGCGCACTATTATTTCCGACTCATCCTTTTATGACTCTTTAAAAATCATGAGTTTATTCGTCCGTCAAGCTGGTTATCAAGGATTGCTCGTTAATTTGGACGAGATGGTCAATCTATACAAACTTAACAGCACTCAAGCGCGCCAAGGTAACTATGAGCAAATATTGCGTATCTTAAATGATTGTTTGCAAGGTACAGCTGAGCATTTAGGGTTTTTATTAGGGGGTACGCCTGAGTTTTTACTCGATCCGCGCAAAGGCTTATACAGCTACGATGCTTTGCAAACTCGCTTAGCGGACAACAGCTTTGCCAAGCAGGCAGGGGTAATTGATTATTCTTCTCCAGCGTTACATTTGGCTAGCCTAACGCCAGAGGAGCTGTATATTTTGCTAAAAAACCTACGTCATGTTTATGCAGGCGGCGATGAGTCTGCATATCTAGTGCCTGATGAATCACTACAAGCTTTCTTGCAACACTGTAGCCAAACGATTGGCGATGCTTACTTCAGAACGCCACGTAATACCATCAAGGCATTTTTAGATATGCTAGCTGTCATCGACCAAAATCCTACTATCTCATGGAATCATCTGATTCAATCCGTAGCTATCGACCCTGAAACACCTTCAGATATGGACATCGATATGAGCGACCTTAGTGACATGGATGAAGATGATGGACTATCAGACTTTAGCTTATAAGACGAATGCCTACTTTGAGAGATTTAATTTGAGAGACGCCCATACTGAGCTTGATAAGCGTATACAACGCTGGATATTCAACCAAGGCTGGCATGGACTACGGGAAGTACAAGCCAAAGCCATTGCGCCCATTTTATCAGGACAAACGGACGTGCTTATCAGTGCGGCAACCGCTGCGGGTAAAACAGAAGCTTTCTTTTTGCCTGCCTGTAGCGCTATCGCTCATCAAGACAAGGGCGTTGGTATTCTTTATATCAGTCCGTTAAAAGCTTTGATTAATGACCAGTATCGACGCTTGCAAAGTCTAGCGGAGCTGCTAGGCATGCAGGTCACTCCATGGCATGGTGATAGTCTACAGAGTAAAAAGAAACAACAGAAAAAGTCACCGTCAGGCATTATTTTGATTACTCCTGAATCGCTTGAGTCTCTACTAATACGAGATGCAGGCTGGGTGAAACAAGCTTTTGGCGAGCTCAAATATATTGTCATTGACGAGTTTCATGCCTTCTTGGGTAGCGAGCGTGGTCAGCATCTATTGTCACTTTTGACCCGTCTTGAGCATGTAGCTGGACGGCTAGACGCGCCTATTCCACGAGTGGCATTAAGTGCAACTTTGGGCGATATAGAAACTGTGCCTTTATCACTACGCCCCAATAATTCTTTACCTTGTGTCATTATTAAGGATACTGAATCGACTTCCAACGTCAAAGTTCAGCTAAAAGGTTATGTAGACCCTAACCAAGTAATGCACAAGCTTCAAAGCAATGGGTCTAAGAGCTATTATGATAATAATGATATTGATGAGAGCTATATAGCTATTGATTCGAAAAGCGAAAGTGCTCAGATTAGTGAGTTTAAGGATGATAATTCTCTAATTCATAGTTATCAGCTTGCTCATGATGCTCAATCACAAATATGCACGGATTTATATCGCTTCTGCCGTGGCGGTAATCATCTTATATTCGCCAATAGCCGTAAGCGTACTGAACTCATAGCTGCATTGCTAAGTGACAAGTGTGAGCATAATATCGTTCCCAATGAGTTTTTCCCCCACCACGGCTCGTTAGCAAAAGAATTAAGAGAAGGTTTAGAGCAGCGTTTGCAAAAAGAGGATTTGCCGACTACCGCCGTCTGTACCATGACTTTAGAGCTAGGTATAGATATCGGTAAAGTCGATTCTGTCGTGCAGGTTACAGCACCGCATTCAGTATCAAGCTTACGGCAACGGCTTGGGCGCTCGGGTAGGCGCGGCGGTTCATCAGTTTTGCGCATGCTTATCACCGAAAAGCAAATCGATGTCGATACCAGTTTGGTGGATAGACTGCGACTACAGCTTATACAGTCATTAGCAATGATAAGACTGCTTATCGCTAGCAGATGGTTTGAGCCTGCCGATACCTCACTCTATCACTTCTCAACGCTCCTTCATCAAGTGCTCGCGACTATCGGTCAATGGGGTGGTATCCGTGCCGACCAAATTTATACTTTGCTATGTAGACAAGGACCTTTTCAAAAGATAACGCCTACTCACTTTAAATCCTTATTATCACAAATGGGCGCGATGCAACTGATTACTCAGCTTGGCAATCAGCAATTGGTATTAGGGATAGTAGGCGAGCGTATCGTTGGTCATTATACTTTTTATGCAGTGTTTAAAACGCCAGAGGAATATCGTCTTGTGGCTGGTAGTAAAACACTAGGCACATTACCCGTCACTACTTTGCTGCTACCCGAACAATACATCATCTTTGCGGGTATACGCTGGCAAGTCAAAGATATCGATATGGATAAAAAGGTCATTTATGTGGTTGCTGTCCAAGGCGGCGGTCAGCCTCCAAAATTTGATGGCGGCGGAGATATGTCGATACACGACCGAGTCCGTCAAGAGATGTATGACATATTAACTAAAGGTGACTATCGTATTTCAGTCGGCGATAAAAAAGTCGATTTTGCTGATAAAACGGCGCGTGAATTGTTTACAGAAAGCCTTGATATTTTTGATAGGTGTCAATTGCGTCATCGGCCAATAATAGATCAAGACGGTAATACTTATATTTTTACATGGCGCGGAGACAAAGTCGTTCATACCCTAGCAGCTTTGCTTATGCAGCATGATTTCTCTACTGAGGTATATGCAGGAGTTATCTGTGTTCATAACGTCGATTCGGTACAAGTTATGAGGTTCTTACAAACGTTAGCTCATAAGCCTATGCCTACTGCTACTGAGCTTGCCGAAAATGTACCCAATAAACTGATTGAAAAGTTTGATGAATATCTGCCTGAGGATTTACTAAATATTGGTTATGGTGCAAAAACCTTTGATATCGATGGTCTCAGTGAATGGTTGCAGCTATTGTTTGAAAGAGAAGTTGATTGCAAATAAAATTTTGGAAGCTACTCAACGCACTACCTCCTTGTCAAACATATTGATTACCTCAATAGAGTTTCTGAATAACCAATTAGAATTACATGTATTCAGTTTAGAAAGAATAATTTAAAGGCAAAGTCTTCGCTAACTTTACCAATTATTCCCATCCAAGATACCTTGTACAAAACCCTATAACTAAAAGTATTTAATAGCAAAAATATTTATGAGATTGGGGTTTAATATTCAGCTCAATGCGTTACTATTACCACCTTATTCCGTTAGACCCTCATATTTGATACTCTGTATTAACACCATAAGAAAAGGATAGGTTATGCGCTATGAAGTGATCGTTATCGGTGCAGGTATGGTTGGCACGTCAGTCGCGTGGCATTTACAAAAAAATAATTCAAAAGTACTGATGTTAGACAAGAAGTTGCCAGGCTCAGAGACCTCGTATGGCAATGCAGGATTGATTCAGCGCGAAGCCATTCATACCCATCCTTTTCCTCGTCAATTGACTGAGATGATCCGAGTATTACCGAACCAAGGGACGGATATTCGCTATCGTATTCCAGCAATTTTGCGTTATCACCAAGCGCTGCTACAGTACTGGAAATACTCTACGCCAGCTTCGGTCAAAAAAATAGAATCAGAATGGCAGACACTGATCGCGCATTGTACCAGTGAGCATCAGACAATGATTTCAGCCTCTGGTGCTGACGAGCTAATTACTCGTGATGGTTGGTTGCAATTGCATCGTTCGGAAGAAACGTTCAAAGAAGCACAAGCATCAGCCATTGATGCGCGCAATCAAGGCGTTGAGCATAACGTATTGAACCTTGAAGCGCTAAAAGCCATGGAACCTAGTGCTAATTTTGAAGGTTTCGTTGGTGCGATTCATTGGAAAAACTCTTGGCAAGTGTCAAACCCAAGCTCCCTAGTCAAAGCCTATGCGAAAAATTTCCAAGAGATGGGTGGTACAATTAAAGAGAGCGATGTAAAAGAAATCGTACAAGATGGTGAGGGTTGGAAAGTCATCACTGATAATGACACTTATTATAGTGATAAGTTGGTTATCGCAGCAGGTCCATGGTCTAATGATTTGATCAAGCCACTTGGCTATAATCTGCCATTGTTCCCAATGCGTGGCTACCATCAGCATTTCAAAGTGACAGAAAAAAATACCATCAATCACAGTATGTTCGATATGGACAAAGGCTTTGTCATGGGACCGATGCAGCAAGGTATCCGTATCACGACCGGTGCTGAGATGACTACCATGGATGCACCAAAGAACTTTGGTCAATTAAAAACGGTTCTGAAGCTGGCAAGAAAAATCTTACCATTAGAAGATGCGATTGAGAGCGAAGCATGGGCAGGATCACGTCCTTGTATGCCTGATATGAAGCCAGTTATTGGTCCTGCAGACAAGCATGAAAAATTATGGTTTGCCTTTGGTCACAGTCATCAGGGTTTTACTTTAGGGCCTATGACAGGACGTCTCGTTGAAGAGATGATTCATGACAAGCCAGTATTAGTAGATGTTGCGCCATTCAGTGCTCAGCGTTTTTCTAATTAAAAGCGCATTTGACAGATTTAGCACAGACTTAAATTAATAAATTGAAGGTATATAACATGATAAAGAAGCTACACAGCACGCCACGCATGAGCAGAATTGTCGTCCATAACCAGACTATTTATTTATGTGGTCAGGTAGGTAATGCAGAAGACGATATCAAAGCGCAAACATTGACTTGTTTGGAAAAAATCCAAACGTTGTTAGAAGAAGTGGGTAGCGATAAATCAAAACTACTGTCAGTAACGGTTTGGATAAAAGACATGGCAGACTTTGCTGCTATGAATGAAGTCTATGACCAGTGGTTTGAAGGCATTCAGCCGCCAGCTCGTGCTTGTGGCGAGTCTGCATTGGCACGTCCTGAGCTGTTGGTTGAGATGATTGCCATCGCCGCTGAGTAAGTAACAGATTAATTGTAGTAGTTGTTTAAAAAAGGCCATGATATCGCTATCATGGCCTTTTTCGTGCTTGGCAAATAATTTGGCTCGAATGCTATGATTGACGGTTAATAAAAAAATAACAGTGGTTAAGTAGGTGGCAGCCACAGCTGTAGTTAGCATCCTTTCCATACGGCTTGGCGCTTTTCAACAAAGGCGTCAATACCTTCACTCACGTCGTCTGCCATCATATTACAAGTCATTACTTCACTGGCATAGTCATAAGCATCTTCGACGCTCATATTCAATTGCTTATAAAACATATCTTTGCCAGTTCTTACCGCTACTGGAGATTTGGTAGTAATCGCCGTTATCAACGATTGCAAGACTTGCTCTAATTGATCTGCTGGGGCTACTCGATTGATTAATCCATATTGCAAAGCAGTATGTGCATCGATAAATTCACCAGTAATGAGCATCTCAAACGCTTGCTTACGAGGTAGATTGCGACTGACGGCTACAGCAGGTGTGGAGCAAAAAAGCCCAACGTTTATCCCTGAAGTGGCAAATTTGGCTTTATCAGCGGCAACGGCTAAATCACAGGCGGCGACCAGTTGGCACCCTGCTGCTGTCGCGATACCTTGCACTTTTGCAATCACGACTTGCGGCATACGATTAATAGTGAGCATCATGTGACTGCATTGTTGGAATAGGGCGCGCTGAAAGGCTTCATCTGAATGTGCGCGCATCTCTTTTAGATTGTGACCGGCACAAAACGCTTTACCATTTGCTGCAATGACGACTACACGGATATTGTCATCTTGAGCGATACTGTCCAGTTCCGCTTGTAGCGCAGAGAGTAGCTCAACGGATAAGGCATTGAATTGCTTTGGTCGGTTTAAGGTGAGAGTGACCACGCCACTTTTTCTATCGTCTTTTCTAATAACGGGAAAGTCATCCATGTCTAAGGCAACGTCAGAGTTTGTCATTTATCATCCTTGATAATGGGTTGTTTCGTTTGGTAGATGCTATGTATAGCTACCTAAATAGTAGCATGGCTTACCTCTTATATAATAGGTTGCTCATGTAGAAAACAGACAAATAAAAATAGCGATCTCATATTCTGAGGTCGCTATTTGTTTATCAGTCAGATACAAGTTAAGGCTGTATTAAGCTGTATGTACACTGAGTTTAGTATGCGCCTTCGCTATAAATAAGCTCGTAGCTGTGGCTGTATATCTCGACGATATTGCCAAACGGGTCTTCCATGTAGATCATGCGGTAAGGTTTTTCACCAGGGTAATAATAGCGTGGTTTTTCCATACGCTTTTTACCGCCAGCTGCAACGATGCGTTCAGCCAACTCTTCAACATTTGGATCTTGAACGCAGAAGTGAAAGATACCTGTTTTCCAATATTCAAAGTTATTTTCAGGGTTTTCTTGATTTTTAAATTCAAAAATCTCAACACCGATACGGTCACCAGTAGATAGGTGAGCAATACGGAAACTGCCCCAACCTGAACCGAATACTTCAGTAAACATCTCACCAATCGGGCTATTATCTTCAACAATCTCTGTTGGCTCCATGATGGTGTACCAACCCATTACTTCAGTATAAAATTTTACGGCGGCTTCTAGGTCGGGAACTGAAAGGCCGATGTGCGAAAAACTCCTTGGATAAACGTTGTTCATAGCTTTTGCTCCTGTTAGTTGTACTCTTATTTAACGTGAGGCCAGTATACAAACATACGATTATTATGTAAAATTATCAAATATTATATAAATAATTATGTATCGTAATGATAAATATCACATGGTTACGCACTTTTTGTGCGCTTGCCGAATTCGGGCACTTTACTCGTACGGCTGAACGCTTACACATGACCCAATCTGGCGTGAGTCAGCACATACGTAAGCTAGAAGATCAGTTGGATATAGACTTACTGATTCGTCAAGGAAAGCAGTTTTCACTGACCAATGCAGGTGAGCAGCTCTATAAAGAAGCAGGCGAGATATTGCAGCGCTTATCAAATCTGGAGCAGCGCATCGGTGAAGATCCTCCTTATGAAGGATTGGTGCGTTTGATGTCGCCTGGTAGTGTGGGACTCAAGCTATATCCGCAGCTTTTGATCTTACAACAGCAGCATCCAAAGCTAGTGATTGATTACCGTTTTGCACCCAATTCTGATATAGAGAAGGCGCTTGCTAATCATGAGATTGACATTGGCTTTATGACGGATGTCTCAGATGAGGAGACAGTCAGTTGTAAGTCTATGGCTCAAGAAGCGCTAATATTAGTAACACCTGCAACTACGGTAGAGCCGAGCTGGGAGCATCTCACCGAGCTTGGCTTTATTGATCATCCAGATGGTGCCCATCATGCAGGTATGCTGCTAAGCGCTAATTATCCTGAATTCCAGCACATCAATGATTTTGAGAAAAAAGGCTTTTCGAATCAGATAGGATTAATCTTAGAGCCAGTGAGTAGGGGTATAGGCTTTACCGTGCTACCTGCACATGCAGTGGCTGCTTATCAAAAGCCTGAGCTGATTAAAAGCCATCATCTGCCTGTTGCCGTTAGCGAGACGCTATATCTTGCGGTAAGACGACGGCATGCACTCTCTAATAGAATGCACACGGTCATTGATGAAGTAACGAAATGGCTATAGATATTTTGAGAATAAATGATAAATGCACAGCTATCAAAGGTTAAATAGCTGTGCATTTAATAGAAGTCGTTTATTTAATAGACTATCGTTATTTCAAGTTTTGCCCAAGTTTGATACTTGCAGCAATATTTACAGCTGTGGTTTCAATATTGTCATAAGCCTGACTCAGTACGTTTTCGATGGTATCTACTTTTTGGATACTGGGCATGATGACCTCGAACTGGCTAGTTTGCGCAGGTTTGAGTCCGTCAACGCTACCACAAATAGCAATGACTGGCGTATGGCTGGCTTTGGCAAGCTGACTGATACCACCTGCCACTTTACCCATGGCTGTTTGCGCATCGAGCTTACCTTCGCCCGTGATAACGAGATCAGCCTCTGCAATATGCTGTGACAGGTGAGCCACCTCAGCAACTGTGTCAAAGCCTGATTTTAGCTGAGCTTGAAAGAACGTCATCATCGCGTAGCCAAGACCGCCAGCTGCTCCAGCGCCTTCGACATGTTGGCAGTCCTCATAACCGTGATGACCGCACATGGTGGCAAAGTGATTTAGTGCCTTATCTAACTCATTGACTTGCTCTGGACAAGCGCCTTTTTGTGGACCAAATACTGCGCTCGCACCCAAAAGACCACATAAAGGATTGGTCACATCACAAGCGACTTCAAATACTGTGTCTAATACCTTTGCATGAAGATTTATATTATCAAGCCTATGTAGGCTGGCAAGTGCGCCACCACCATGAGTGAGTAGAGTGTCATTGATATCGTGAAATGTGATGCCTAATGCCATTAGCATGCCAAGACCTGCATCATTGGTTGCGCTACCACCTAGACCAATCACGATACGTTTAGCCCCTTCTTCTAACGCATCAGCAATCAGCTCGCCGACACCGTAACTGCTAGCAATCACAGGATTGCGTTCATCGCTTGTCAGTAGATGTAATCCGCACGCTTGAGCAACTTCGATGACAGCCGTAGCGTCGGGCAATAACAAATACTTTGCCGTTATTGGTCTCATCAGTGGATCATTGACCACCACTTCTTTCCAGCGTCCACCCAATACATAAGACAGTACCGCAGACGTGCCTTCGCCGCCATCAGCCATCGGTAATAGCTTATAATCAGCCTCTGGAAACACTTGGCTGAAGCCAGATTGAATGGCGCGGCAAACATCCAGTGCGTCTAAGCTTTCTTTAAATGAGTCGGGAGCAATTAAAATTTTCATGAATGTCTCTTTGAATCTCTTTAAATAAATACCAAGGTTAATAACCAGATAAAGACGATGCTGGTCACGCCTTGAATACCCGTTGCCATAGAATGGGCTTTGTAAGCCTGCGCCACACTCATACGACTAAACTGACTGACAATCCAAAAAAAGCTGTCATTGGCGTGCGAGATAGTCATGGCACCTGCACCAATGGCCATCACACAAAATACGCGACCAAGCTCACTGTCGAGACCAATTTGATCCAGTAACGGCGCGACCATCGCAGAGGTGGTGACCAAGGCGACTGTGGTTGAGCCTTGTGCCGTTTTTAACGCAGCAGAAACAATGAATGGCATAAAAATACCAAGCCCTAACGCAGACAATGTCGTACCTAAATAGTCGCCAATCGGTGTGACCTTTAGCATGGCACCAAATGCACCGCCTGCGCCAGTAATCAATAGGATAGGGGCTGCCACAACCAAACCTTGAGAGATGCTGTCGCTAATTTGCTGTGTTTTTTGCTCAGTGTTAATTAGTAAGAAAGACAAGAATAAACCAATCAGTAATGCCGTGAGTGGATTGCCGATGAACACTAAAATATCTGTCAACGTGCCACTGCCAAATGGTGCACTTGGGAAGTTAGCAACAGACGATAAGCAAATCAATAGGATAGGGACAATAATAGGCAAAAACGCCATTGTTGCTGACGGCATGCTGCTATAGTCGTCGCGTGTCTTCATGTTTTCAGGCAAAGTCGCTGCTGGCGCGTCCAGTGCGTCGATATTGTCGGGAGCGACATTTAAGAATCGATTAGACCACCACCAGCCAGCCAGTACAGCAACCGCTGTCACCACCACACCGACCATAATAACCAAGCCTAAATTGGACTCTAACCCTAAGTTACCTGCTGCGGCAATTGGACCTGGGGTTGGCGGTACAAAGGTATGAGTTGCGTATAAGCCTGTCGCTAAGGCAATGCTCATCGCCACACTGGACACGTGTAAACGCTCGGCCAATGTTTCTTTTAATGAGTTTAAAATAATATAGCCAGAGTCACAGAATACTGGCACTGAAACCACAGCACCAACGATAGACATGGTCAAAGTAGGGAAGCGTGGTCCCAAAACTTTGATGACCGTTTCTGCCATTACAATGGCGGCACCTGTTTTTTCAAGGATTAGCCCGATGATAGTACCAAAGACAATAACCAGACCGATGTAACCTAAAATACCGCCAAAGCCATCCGAGATGGTTTTAGCAACAGTATTAAGCGGCACTTGGTAAAATAGCGCTACTAAAAAGGCTGATAATATCAATACTAAAAAAGGATGCCACTTTAACTTTGCTGTGGCAAAAATAATAAAAAGAATGGTCAGCACAAGCCAAAATACGATCATTACTGTCTCTACATGTAGGGTTGATAGCGATAATTGTGGATGCTGCTACTGAGCTATTATTTCATTAATAGCAGCATCAATAGGTATATGGATTTTTAAAGGGGCATATTCTATAGTAAATCCAAGCTGCTAGGGAATCTATTCGGCTCATATTTTATTTTATTCATGGTAAAGCTTAGATACTCTGCTAGTATGTGCTTTTTGCTTCACACGTACCATTATCAGGATGCCTACCTTGACCATATTTACCGCGCCTACTATAGCCAATATAGAAAATGATGAATTACGTCTGCAGCTACAGCAGATTATAGACCTAAAAACCAAGCCGCTGGGCGCGCTTGGGCGAATAGAGGCACTCGCTGTGCAGTTGGGCATGATTCAAGGAACGATCACACCGCATATTGAGCAAGCGCAAATACGAGTGTTTGCGGCAGACCATGGTTTGACTAAGCATGGTACGTCAGCGTTTCCTAGTGCTGTCACTGCGCAAATGGTTCATAATTTTTTGCAAGGCGGTGCCGCCATCAACGTATTGGCACGCCAGCATAATATTGAGTTAAAGGTTGTTGATGCTGGGGTGGATACCGACTTTGCTCCTCATCCGAAATTGCTAGATTATAAAGTTCGCCATGGTAGCCGAGACGCGCTAACAGAGCCTGCGATGACAGAAACAGAGTGTTTAGCAGCGCTAGAAAACGGCATGAAAGTCGTCAAGAATCTAGTGGGTAATCTGTTGATTGTTGGTGAAATGGGCATAGGCAATACTTCAGCAGCGAGTCTTTTGCTCGCAAGACTGGGCGACTTGTCTATTGCTGATTGTATTGGTCGCGGTACAGGACTTGATGATGCAGGATTAGAGCATAAGACGGATATTTTGACGCAAGTATTAGAGCGTCATCAACAGGCACAAGCACCGTTTGATGTACTCGCTGCATTGGGCGGGCTTGAGATTGCCATGATGGCGGGTGCGCTGATTCAGGCTGCTAGTGAACGGCGTATTCTCCTGATTGATGGTTTTATTGCCAGTAGCGCATTATTGGTGGCTGAACGCCTAGCGCCCGGTGTTGCTCAATACGCGGTCTTTGCTCATCATTCTGTTGAGCCGGGGCACGCGCATTTATTGAAATCACTCAATGCTGAGCCTTTACTCAATATGGGCATGCGCTTAGGCGAGGGTAGCGGGGCTG
Source organism: Psychrobacter sp. TWP2-1-2 (assembly GCF_049896785.1). NCBI lineage: Bacteria > Pseudomonadati > Pseudomonadota > Gammaproteobacteria > Moraxellales > Moraxellaceae > Psychrobacter > Psychrobacter sp. TWP2-1-2. The sequence goes on from NZ_JAFCVA010000004.1 coordinate 172,779, forward strand.
CGCTCGCGTATCCATTGTTGCAATCCGCTTGCGCCATTATCAATGAGATGGCAAGCTTTAGTGACGCCGGTATCAGTGAGCAAAACAACTGATGTCACAATCATTAAACAAACCATCAAATCAGCCATCCTCGCCTAGACGAAATCTTACTCAATTTATAAAGCATGAATGGATATTGTTACTGGTCGCCGTTCAATTTTTAACGAGATTATCAGTACCACCATTTAAGCATTATGATCCGCAATGGTTGCATCAGAGCAGTCGCCATTTCCCCGCAGTCGGTTTATTGGTGGGCTTACTCTGTGCTGGCGTGTTTTGGCTGGGCAGTCTGTTATTTACGCCGCTAGTTGCTGCAGTGCTGAGCACAGCTTTTGGAATTAAGCTCACTGGCGCTTTTCATGAAGATGGTCTTGCGGATAGCTGTGACGGTCTCGGCGGTGGTCTGACTCGCGAGCGCACACTGACTATTATGAAAGACTCGCGCCTAGGTACTTATGGTGTATTAGGTTTGGTGTCGGCGCTATTACTCAAAATTAGCTTACTTGCCTCGATGCCCATACCGATAGCTGTCATCGCGCTTATCATAGGACATACCGCGTCGCGTTTACTTTGCATTAGCCTGCTGTCTTTACTGCCTTATGGTGGAGAGATAGAACACGCAAAAGCCAAACCGATGGCGCAGCAATTGACGCCAATACAAGGGCTATATAGCAGTGGCTGGCTAATATTGGCTATTATTTTAGTCGCCCTTATATTTCCCAATACGATGCAGCAGATTGGGCTTGCTCAATGGTTGTTAGCCATGATACTGGCGCTGATAGCCACTGACTACATGCGACGTTTATTGCGCAGGCGCTTGGATGGTTACACGGGCGATGGGCTCGGCGCGACGCAGCAGCTTAGTGAAATTGCTATTTATATCGGACTGGCTGCTTCTATACCCTTTATTTAAATTAAATCGTCACCAAGGACCATACTTATTCATGATTCTCTATATTTGGCGTCATCCCAAACCGATGAATACTGAAGGAATTTGTATTGGACAAACTGATATCGGCGTCGATAAACGTAAGTTGAAACGTCTTGCCAATAAAATCGAGCGCTTTGTGCGTTTGCATCAATTACCAAAAATAATTTGGGTCAGCCCCTTACAACGTTCACTAAAAGTCGGGCAAATATTAGCGCAACGTGGTTTTGAGTGTCGCGTCGCGCCTGAATTGGCTGAGATTCATTTTGGCGAATGGGATGGATGTCGGTGGGCGCAAATTACCAAGCAAGAGATTGATGAGTGGTGTCATAATTTTGCCCATTTTGCCCCCAGTCATGGAGAGAGCTTGCAGCAGCTATTTGAGCGTGTTGAAGGTTGGTTGGTTAAGGTTTCAGCTGAACAAAAAGATGGCCCAGTATTAGTCATCGGTCATGCAGGCTGGATAAATGCAGCCAAGATAATAGCTGCTGACCAAGAAGTGCCGAAAACAGCCGCTGAGTGGCCGCGCTCTGTCGCATATCTGTCCTGTAATCGTATTGATATTTAATTAAAAAAACGGCCATTATGTTGACCGTTCTTAAATTTTGAATGCTTTTGAGTGCTTTTGAATAGTTCAGGAGGCTGCTAGCTTTCAGCTTGTAGCTCATCGATCTTTTCAAAGTAAGCTCTCTCGTTTTCTGCTAAGCCTAGGTTCGAATCAAAGCTCACATAAATGCCTCTATCATCCAGTGTTGCATACCAGTGGTCTGCATCATTATCGGTTAGGATTTGAAAGTATTTATTATTAACGATTCTACCCACCTTATAAATTTCACCTTCGCTATAAAAGTGATTACCTTGGGTACAGCGTAATTTGTCGTCAGTATTTATCATGTCATTGCAGCCTATCGTTATCTAAATAAAATCTATCAATTAAATACGACGAGCATATCAACTCAGGTGACAATAATAAAGATGACTTTATAGGTAGTATCTTATTGTTAAGTATAGGCTTTCCAAGCTATTTATTACAAATAGTTGCTAGAATATATCACTGCACAAGATACCTGATAAAATCATAAATTAAACGCGATAGCAAAACGCAAAAAAGCCAGCAACATGACGTTACTGGCTTTTTTAGACTAGATCTAGGTATTCAAAAAATTACTCTTCTGAATAATCTTCGTTCTCGTCTTCAACTTCTGTTGCTGACTCTTCGTTGTCGCCATCTTCAGAAAGAATGGTAACTAGAATAGTAGCGGTAACGTCATGATGTAGTTGAATATCAACATTGTATTCGCCAACTTGACGTAAAGTGCCTTCAGGAAGCTTGATTTCAGCACGGTCTACTTCTAGACCTGAGTTAGTCAATGCTTCAGCAATATCACGAGTACCGATAGAGCCGAATAGCTTGCCTTCGTCGCCTGATTTAGCACGCATGATGACATTAACGTCAGTTAGCGCATCAGCACGTTCTTGAGCAACAGCTACTTCTTTCGCTTCTTCAGCTTCAAGCTCAGCACGACGTGCTTCGAACTTTTCAATGTTAGCTGCAGTAGCAGGTAGTGCTTTACCCAAAGGGATAAGAAAGTTACGTCCGTAACCTGGTTTCACATCGACAGTTTCACCGAGTTTACCAAGGTTGACGATACGCTGTAACAAAATAATTTGCATGAGTCATTCCTAGTTAAAATTAACGGTTAACCCTGATGGTTATCAGTGTATGGAAGTAGCGATAAATAACGAGCTTGCTTGATAGCAGTAGCTAGTTGACGCTGATATTTAGTAGATGTACCGGTAATGCGGCTTGGTACGATTTTACCATTATCACTGATGTACTGTTTTAGCAATTCAACATCTTTATAATCGATGTGAGTGATGCCTTCAGCAGTGAAACGGCAGAATTTGCGACGGCGATAGAAACGTGCCATGAGTATTCTCCTTTAATTAGTCTTCACTGTTGTCGTTGTCGTCATTATCGTTTTCACGACTGTCTGGACGACGAGTAGTTGCTTTGCGTGCGCGTTTTTCATCGGCATTCTTGGCTAACTGCGACTCTTCAGTGACAGCGTCGTCACGGCGCATAACTAGACTACGAATGATCGCGTCGTTATAACGGAATAATTCTTCAAGTTCAGCTAAAGTTTCACCGTCAGTTTCAATGTTGAAAAGAACGTAGTGAGCTTTGTGAATCTTGTTGATTGGATATGCCAATTGACGGCGGCCCCAATCTTCTAAACGATGGATAACACCGTTGTTGTCTTGAACTAACTTGATGTAGCGCTCAACCATGCCGACCACTTGGTCGCTTTGGTCTGGGTGTACAAGTAACACCAGTTCGTAATGTCGCATTATGACTCCTTACGGATTAGTAGCTATTAACCCTATGTTAATAGCAAGGAGATTTATAAGGTAAGCCCGATTTCTAGCTATTATTATGAAAAATAATAAGAAATAAGCTTAGTTTATAAAGCGCCGTATTATAACAGTACTTAGCAACTAACACAAAGGTTAATCACTGAGCCACCGTTAATAGATTATAACAATAATTAGAAATGCTCGATTCATAAAAAAGCAGCGATATCACGCTGCTTTTTTATCAAAATAATAAGATGGATTGTTAATAAACAAGCTATTTTATTTTTGGTTCTTTCACTAACTGACTGCTATCTGCTTTTACCACTAAGGTTTTGGCCAATTTGTCATGCCAGCCGATATTTTCAGGGCTTTTCGATGCCATGTAATAGTGAATAGCAATAATCACGAACCCTAAGAAGCTAGTAAACGAAAACAATAAGTTATAAATAATAAACAATAACAAAGTACGCACACCAATAAGCTTGGTAAAAGAGGGCAACCGATGAGTGGTTTGATCCACCACGCGAATACCCGTAATCAGCTTACCGAGTGACTGACCACGCAGTGTGATAAATACCAATTGTAGCGCAAATAAGCCAAATACCATCACTTGCGACATCATCAATGTGCTACTAGGAAGACTCTCCATCAGTGTCATTGAATACTGATAAGCCGCATCCATGTCTTGGATATTTTGGAATTTGGTATAATCTACATCCATTTTTGTCAATGCCATCACTAGCGGAAAAATAGCCAGTAGATAGAGTAGTCCATTGATGGCTGTTGCTAATACTCGCGACATAATCGGTGCAAGTACCACATTACCGACGACTTTGTCTTTGCTAGACGCAGTCTTATTTCTATTAGCCTTGTTTAGTGACACATTATTGTGCGGTGTGTGCTGACGATTGGTGGTCATGTCAGCCTTCACATTTTTATCCGTGTCTTTCGGACGTTCAGGCTTGCCATACAATCTATCTAATGAAACTGATTTGCTATCCGAGCTATTGCTAGCGTTATCTTCAGGAAAAACAGTTACATTATTGATAATAGAGTCATTAACCTGAGGCTTGCCAAGGTTGGTAGGTCGATAAACCGTTTGATTATTGGTCAAGTTACTGACACGCTGCCATTGGTCTAAGCCTTCATGCCACATCAAATCATCCAGCAGTACTTCACCAGATGCCAACATGATATTCAGCTGCTCCAAATTGTAAGGACCAGCTTGTACGTTATTTCGAGCAAGGAAAATCTGCATAATTGCCTGCATAGTTAGTCATATCTTAAGTCACTATATATGATACATAATATTAGGGTCTATTTAATATTTTTCAAATAGACCCTAATAATTGTTTCTTTAATGACTGTGTGAATTACTGCTGTGACTGAACGTTACGGCTTACTTCGCTTCTTCACCAGCTAAGAAGAACCAAGTATCTAGTACAGAATCAGGGTTCAACGACACTGAGCTGATACCTTGTTCCATGAGCCAGAACGCGAGATCTGGATGGTCTGATGGACCCTGACCACAGATGCCGACATATTTGTTTGCTTTACGGCACGCATCAATCGCCATGGTCAATAGTTTCTTAACCGCAGGATCACGCTCATCAAATAGATGTGAGACGATACCTGAGTCACGGTCAAGACCAAGTGTCAACTGAGTCAAGTCGTTAGAGCCGATTGAGAAACCATCGAAATGCTCTAGGAATTCATCTGCCAATAGGGCGTTGGTTGGTAGCTCACACATCATGATAACGCGTAAACCGTTTTCACCACGTTTTAGACCGTTTTTCTCAAGTAATTCGATGACTTCTTTGGCTTCACCAACGGTACGAACGAATGGAATCATAATCTCGACATTGGTCAAGCCCATCTCATCACGTACGCGTTTTAGTGCTTTACACTCAAGCTCAAAGCAGTCACGGAAATTATCAGACACATAACGACTGGCACCGCGGAAACCAAGCATTGGGTTTTCTTCTGATGGCTCGTATAATTTACCACCAAGCAAGTTAGCATATTCGTTTGATTTAAAATCTGACATACGAACGATAACTGGCTGATCCATAAAGGCAACGGCTAGCGTTGAGATACCTTCGACCAACTTATCCACGTAGAAATCAACCGGTGAGGCATAACCAGCGATACGCTCTTGGATGGCTTGGGCGATTTCGCGTGGTAAGCTGTTCATGTTCAGTAGTGCTTTTGGATGCACACCAATCATACGGTTGATGATGAACTCTAGACGCGCAAGACCAATACCTTCGTTTGGCATCTGCGTGAATGAGAAGGCACGATCTGGATTACCAACGTTCATCATCACTTTAAAGGCAAGCTCTGGCATAGACTCAACAGAGTTGGTCTGTACTTCAAAGTCGATTTGGCTTTCATAAATGAAGCCAGTATCACCTTCGGCACAAGAAGCAGTGACGTCTTGACCATCAACCAATAGCTCAGTCGCATTACCACAACCAACGATGGCTGGAACACCTAGCTCACGAGCAATAATCGCTGCGTGACACGTACGACCACCACGGTTAGTGATGATAGCAGAAGCACGCTTCATGACCGGTTCCCAATCCGGATCCGTCATGTCTGATACCAGTACATCACCTTCTTGTACTTTGTCCATCTCGTTTAGGTTGCTAACGATACGCACTTTACCTGAACCGATACGTTGACCGATTGAACGACCTTCACACAATACTTTTGCGTTGGTGGTGTCAATGATATAACGCTCCATGACATTGCTGTCTTGGCGGCTCTTAACCGTTTCTGGACGTGCCTGAACGATGAATATTTCGTTGGTATCGCCGTCTTTTGCCCATTCGATATCCATCGCTTGACCATAATGCTTTTCGATCGTCACGGCTTGTTTAGCAAGAGAGGTTAGCTCTTCAGTAGACAATGAGAACTGCATACGATCTTGTTTTTCAACATCGACAGTTTTCACTGATTTAGTGGTGCTACCTTCATCACCGTAAATCATTTTCTTATGCTTGCTGCCTAGGTTACGGCGAATCACCGATGGTTTGCCATTGGCTAGCAATTGCTTAGAAATATAGAATTCATCTGGGTTAACCGCACCCTGTACAACCATTTCACCTAGACCATAGCTTGAGGTGATAAAGACCACTTGATCAAAACCGCTTTCGGTATCTAGCGTGAACATCACACCCGCCGCGCCAGTTTCTGAGCGAACCATACGCTGTACAGCAGCAGATAAGGCAACGCCTTCATGCTCAAAGCCTTTATGGACACGATAAGAGATGGCACGGTCGTTATAAAGAGATGCAAATACTTCTTTAATTGCAATTAGGACGTTATCAATGCCACGAATGTTCAAGAAAGTCTCTTGCTGACCCGCAAATGAGGCATCTGGCAAATCTTCGGCAGTCGCAGAAGAACGTACAGCAACCGCGATGTCTTCGCCGCCGCTCATCGTTTCAAACGATTGACGTACTTCTTGCTCAAGATCACTTGGCAGCTCTTGCTCAATAATCCAAGTACGAATCTTTTTACCCGTTTCTGCAAGTTTTTTGACATCATCAACATCTAGCGTTTTTAGTTCGTTGTTGATTTTGTCAAGCAGGCCAGTTTCATTCAAAAAGCGGTTAAATGCATTTGAAGTGGTGGCAAAGCCGCCTGGAACACTAACACCCAAATCAGACAAATGGCTGATCATTTCACCTAATGAGGCGTTCTTGCCGCCGACCATTTCAATGTCGTCTTTTCCTAGCTGATCAAGATTGATTACAAGTGCTGTAGATTGCGCTGCCATGATAACTCCAGAAAATAAGGTTATTTAGTAAAGATTATAACGGTGAATTATACCGCTATATTTGGAGAATTTCGAGGGGTTGAACCAATATTTTTGTCAAAAAGATACAAATTGTGGGCTTTGCTACATAATTAATAGAAGGTTATTCATTTTTCTATTTTTGAGATGACGTAAAGATGCGAGTAAAGACCATTCTAATTATCAAGATATATCTATAAATCGGCTGATAAATAGAGGATTTAAAATAAATAACAGAAGAGTATTAGGATATTCTTGTAATATTTGCCTTTATATATAGCAGGTAATGCTGCGCGAGTATGAGTAACCAGTCAGCACAATAATGGTTATTAATCGGCATGATAAGATTAAGGGCACTGTGGCTTTCTAAGTGTACGCCTGTAACATTGATTTCTATTAGGCCGCTATTATGCGTATAATGTAGAGCACAAATAGTAGCGGTTTATCCTGATATAAATGTGCAATATTAGCGCTTATACAAAACGAAAATTACGTCTGAAAATCAAGTCTAAAGCCGATCAAAAATAAAAGCCAAATGAAAATTACCATTGTGTTTTCAATCGAGGTGCCAACGTTATGTACTCAAGTAATCCAGCTGAACAACTGAATCCCACTATTCAAAATCGCAACGCATTAAACTTAGACAGCTCTCAAGCCGTTCGAACCGCGTTTTTTATCTCAGATGGCACAGCGATTACGGCGGAGACGCTTGGCCGCGCTATCTTGAGTCAGTTTGCTTCAGTACCTTTTGAAACACGAGTGTTGCCATATGTCGATAGCTTAGAGCGTGCAGAAGACGCTGTTGAGCAAATCAACATGGCGTATCAACGAGATGGTTTGTTGCCATTAGTCTTTGATACGATTGTTAACCCTAATATTCGTGAAAAGATTAATTCTGCCCAAAGCTGTAACTTGGATATGTATGAGGGTTTGATAGGTCGCGTCGCTGAAGAAACGGGTGTGGAGCCAGACGGACATTCGGGTCATGCACACGACGATGTGGATTCTGAGACTTATAAAGAACGTATCGACGCGGTGCATTTCGCTTTAGACAATGATGATGGTGCGCGTACGCGTCATTACGATGCGGCGGATATTATTTTGGTGGGCGTATCGCGTTCAGGAAAAACACCGACTTCTTTATACTTAGCCTTACAGTTCGGTATTCGAGCAGCAAATTATCCTTTGACCGAAGATGACTTGTACGATAATCAATTACCAAAAGCATTGCGCGAGCACAAAGACAAGCTGTTCGGTCTATTGATCGATACTGATCGCTTGGTGAAAATCCGTCAAGAGCGCCGTGCGGGCAGTCGTTATTCGAGCTATCAGCAATGTCAGCAAGAGCAGCGGGCGATACAGGGGATTTACATCACGCATGGTATTCCAAGCCTTGATGTCTCTGAGATGTCCGTTGAAGAAATCGCTACGCGCATCTTGCAGATGACGGGTCTCAAACGCCGTATCGGCTAATAAAATATAAGCTATCAATTAATTGCTTGAATCAATCAATCAATTAATTATTTAGCAATAACGATTGCTCAAAAAAGAACCATTATTTAAAGCATCACTATTAATAACCATCATTTAATACCATCTCATTATCACATAGAGAATATTATGAGTTCATCTTATAAGTCTAGCAAGACCCCTTTATTATTGGCCAGCTTGCTGAGTGCGGTCAGTTTACTGAGTGCTTGCCAAACGTCACCTTTTTCACGTGAGCCAGTGCCTGAGCCACGTTATATCCCAACCATCGTATTGGGTGAAGCGCAAACGCTAACAATTATGCCCAATCGTGTGGCCTGCGCCTCAGCATTACCGATGCAGTGTTTACTGGCCAAATCAAGTAAAGATGGCAGCGTGTTTCAGGTACCTTATGATTGGATTGATGACTTTAAACCAAGCCTTGGCACAGAATATGTGATTAGTGCGCGTCCGCAGATTGATGAGGGACAGAAAAGCGCGACTGGGCATTGGACACTGCAAAATATTGTGTCACAACGTATGGTGGGCACGCCTTAGTCGTGTGATTTTGACTCAAGCAATTATTGATTCATACACAGTCTAAAAATCAAATAAATAAGTAAATGTAAAGAGGACACGATGGGAACTAAAAAACCAAGCGACGCGACCAATGATATTGGTAAGGACATTCATACCGAAGTATCAAATAAAGAAAGTGGTCGCGTGCCGAATCCTGAGCATACTGAAGGCAAAAATAAAAAACAAAATATTGAACAAACCCATGAGCAGGTCACTGATGATGTCATGCACCATCCTGATCTTATTAATCCGCTCGATGATACGCGAATCGATATCAAGTCTGGTTATACGAAAGATTCACGTCGCTTAAAAGGCGATAATCACGAGTATGAGTATGATGCGGTCGTTTTAGGAGCAGGTCCTGCTGGCGAAGCGGCGGCTATGAAACTGACTAAATCTGGCAAAAAAGTGGTGGTCATTGATCCACGTGATCAGGTAGGTGGTAACTCTACCCATGTGGGCACGATCCCAAGTAAAGCACTGCGCCAATCGGTATTTAACCTCATTAACTTTCGCCGTGATCCTATGTTTACCAAGGCGATGGAGTACAAGCAAGTTCCTCTAAATAGAGTGCTTGCCAATGCTCGAAAAGTCATTCGCAATCAGGTTAGTACGCACACACGATTCTATGAACGCAATCGCATTGAAGTGATTCAAGGTTGGGCAAGTTTCATTGATGCTCATACTTTGCGTGTTGAAACCGATGACAATGTCTTTGAAACCATTACCTTTAATAAAGCCATCGTGACGGTTGGTAGTCGTCCTTATCGCCCTGAAATTTTAGACTTTAACCATCCGCGCGTTTTTGATTCTGATAAAATTTTGCAAATGGATTATGTGGTCAAAAAAATTATCATCTATGGTGCGGGCGTGATTGGTTGTGAATATGCCTCTATCTTTACGGGTCTTGGTTATAAGGTTGATTTGATTAATAACCAAAATCAATTGCTCAGTTATCTCGATAGCGAGATTAGCGATGCTATCGCGCATGACTTTAGACAATTTGGCGTATTGATTCGTAGTAATGAAGAGATTGATCATCTTGAAACGCATGACGATTATGTCGTCTTGCATCTAAAGAGTGGTAAGCGCATCAAATCTGATGCCATTCTTTGGTCAAATGGTCGCTCAGGTAATACGGAAGGTTTAAACTTAGAAGCGATTGGTCTAAAAGCAAACAGCCGTGGTCAATTAAAAGTTGATGATACCTATTGTACTGAAATCGAAAATATCTATGCGGCAGGCGATGTGATTGGCTGGCCATCTTTGGCTTCTGCCGCTTATGACCAAGGACGCTGTGCGGCGGCATTTATGGTCGGTGATAGCGATGCGGAACCAGTGTCAAGCGTGCCAACTGGTATCTATACGATTCCTGAAATTTCTTGTATCGGTAAAACTGAGCAAGAGCTAACCGACGAAAAAGTCCCATACGAAGTGGGTCAAGCATTCTTTAAGCATTTGGCACGAGCACAAATCATTGGTGAACGCTCAGGTGTCCTAAAGATTTTGTTCCATCGTGATACGTTGGAGATTTTAGGAATCCATTGCTACGGTAACCATGCTTCAGAGATTATCCATATTGGTCAAGCCGTAATGAAGTGTAAGAGTAATAATACACTTGAGTATTTTGTGAATACTACTTTTAACTATCCAACGATGGCAGAAGCGTATCGTGTGGCGGCACTAAATGGTCTTAATCGTGTTTTTTAAGTGATAGAATATTGAAACGTTAGAAATAAAAAAGCGTCTGCTATGTTAGCAGGCGCTTTTTTTGATTCAGGATCATCGATTTGGCTTTTATTGATGGTAGGCGCTAATGACATGCAATCGTCTTTTGCTTTAGGGCACTGTTTTAAGTGCTTTATTCGCGTCATGCCAGCGCACCCACATAAGTAGCGCAAAGTAAAACACCCATAAGGCGGCTAGTGCATAAAATCCAGTAGAAACTTGGGAGATGCTAGCTCCCATTTGATTAAGCTGGACGGAGGTGTTGATACCCGGTGTTGTGGGTACGAACCAACGTATGATTTGTAAAACTGTGGGCAGCTGATCTGCTGGCCACGGATAACCACTGACAAAAAACATCGGTAGTGAGCTAAAAATTAGGATTTGCATACTACGTTCGCGCTGGCGAAACCAGAGTCCAAGCACACAGCCAAGTGTCGCCACGGTTGGACAAAATAACAAAAGGAACAGTAAACTGCCAAGCATGTTTTGCCCACGCGGATAGTGGTGTAGCTCAAATGTCCAGCCATAGTAAAAGCAGCCAATAATGAAGCTAAACATACTGAGTGCAGCAATTCGCCCAAGCCAACCACGGATACTCGTCGCATGTCGCCGCTGCTCATACCACGTACCAATCAGCATCGCTGTGGCGATTAATAAGGTTTGTTGCAAAATTAGAATAGAGACCGCTGGCACCACGTAAGCGCCATAACCTTCCGTTTGATTGTATAAAGGAACAATTACTAATGGCACCGCTTGAGTATTAGCAGCCGCTGTTGCTGAATAAGCACCTTGTGCTACATTTTTTTTGACTTCAATCCCTGCTGATACCGTACTGACTGCTTTTAAAAAGCCCATCTGTACGTTTTTATTTAACAGAAAGTAGCCGCCATTACCCAATACGCTGACGCTCGCCGCTTTTTCCGATAGTACTTGCTGCTCAAGCCCACTTGGAATGACCATGTACCCAGCGATTTCATCTGACCATATGGCCTCTTTAGCCTGCTGCTCGTTGAGAAAAAGCTGAGTGTCTAACTGCGGACTGGCACTCGCATAGCGAACGATGGTTCGTGATAGATTACTATTGTCGTTATCAATGATACCAACAGGTACATGGTTGACCACTTCTGTCGAATACGGCCAAGGATAAAAGAAGCCATAAATAATGGGGGCAATCAGTAAGAGTAATAGCACACCTTTATCAGAAAAGATGTCCTTAATGGTCTGTAAAAAACTACCTAAGAAACTAGGTGTTGAGGACTGCTTGGTTGAATCTGACGTTGTCGAAGATAAATGGTCTTTTGGTGGTAATGACATTAGCGCGCCCCCCAACGTTCAGGATGCGCCAGTGCGCGTTTGGTTAATAAAGTAGTCAAGCTCATCGCAATCGTCGTGGCAATAGCCAGACCATAGACGATCGGCAATGACACAGCAACAGGCGCTTGCATCTGTAATTGTGCAATGTGCAGTTTTAGATAGTGAGTGAGTGGCAATGCATCTGACCAATGCCGAGCACTGTCACTGATAGCAATATAAGGAAAAGTCACACCAGCAAAGGCATAAGAAGGTGCTGAAATAAAACCAGTAGCAGACAAGCCCATGCGTAATGAGAATGAGCCTAAGGTAAAGATAGCACCCAGCCAAAACGATAGCATTATTAATAATATCAAACCAGCATAAGTTGCAAGCACTGAGCTCATGGCAACGGATTCTTGCGGCGTGGCAAGCCATAGAGCCAACATCGCCCAAATGCTAAAGGCCAATGTCGGCCAAAAGTATTTGCCCAACAGACCAAACAATAAGACTAAAACGTTTGCCCTTTCCGTCATATCTTCATTCGCATGGTTAGAGACTGAGATTTGATCGTCTTTGCTCAAGTATTGGTTACTGTCTACGGTATTTGATATTTGTCCCGATGTTGACTCGTTTTGTGTGGTTCGCGTCAAATCAGGATGACCTGTACTGATAAAGCGATACCAGTGGCCGAGTCGTTTATCCCGCAGCTCACGACCAATCGTCGTTGCACCGATCACCATCGCTAAAATATGCAGCAGTGCAGGTATGACGGTTGAAGCCAAAAACTGCTGATAATCAGTGGCCGCGTTAAACAAGCTGATACGCTGTATGCCAATCGGTGAGTAAGCAATCGCAGCTTGCGACGGTGCCATGCCTTGTTTGACTAAACGCTGTATCTCAACGCCTGCCGATAACGTCCCAGCGACCGCTTGAACGCTGGTTTGGATAATGCCCGAATGTGTGCCGTACTGAGCATTTACTTGTAAAATTAATGGAGCAGGCTCAGCAGATAAAATATGCCGAGAAAAATCTTCAGGGATAATAACAATAGCGTAAATATCACGCTGCAAAATAGCCGCTTTTGCCTCAGCCTCTGAGTAATAAAGCTGTCTAACCGTTAGAGTAGGGCTGGCTTCCAAATAGCGTACCGCGGTATTGGCAATCGGGCTATTGTCTTGGTCTATTACCCCAATGGGCAAATCCGTAATCTGCGTTTGTGAAAATATCCACCAAATCAGTAGGACGGTTGCCAGTGGTATCCAGACCACCATACTAAAGTCCCACGGATTTTTGGTCAAAAACCGTCGTTCATAGGCAGCACTACGTAAAAAAGCCTTACTTAACTTCATCAGGTGCATGGCTTACTCTTGGCTTGCATTAGTAAGTGCTGGATTGACGCGTACAATAACGCTCATACCTGAGCGAATACGTGCATCGGGAGTCGTCGGACGTGCCTTTACTTCAAAGGTACGTACATCGAATCCATCATCATTATTGGTCGGGCGCCAAGTGGCAAAGTCAGACAATGTTGACGTAGCATAAACGGTAAACTGTTTGGTATAAGGCTTATTTGCTGATGACAGCGCAGGAATCGTACCAGTAAATTTCTGACCAATCGCAAACTGGTTTAAGTAGGATTCGGTGACATTAAGTACGACCCATTGCTCATCGGTATTGACCAACGTCAAGATAGGCACGCCTTGTCCGATGACTTCACCCGCGCTGACAATGACATTGTCCACAATACCTGCAATAGGACTTTTTAAGTTGGCTTCTTCTTTTGCCACCAGTGCTTCTTCTAGTTGGGCATCGACTTGTGCTACTTGTGCTGTCGCCGCTGATTTATCTTCGCTGCGTGCGCCTTCTTTTGCCAAGTCGTATTGTAAGCGCGCCGCTTCAGTTTGATCTTGAGTGGCCAGATATTGCGCATATGCCTCATCGCGTTTTTGCCGTGCCATAAGACCTTCTTCATAAAGGCGGTTAACACGCTGGTAAGTGTTCTCTGCCAAATCAGAAGCAGCTTTGTTGGCTTGCCACGCCGCTTTTGCTTGAGCGATCTCTTGTGGACGGGCGCCATTTTCGGCTTTATCTAACTGACTTTGTGCCATTTGCTTGCCAGCCCGCGCTTGATTGATCTTTGCGTTAATCTCAGGCGAGTCCATTTCAATCAGCTGTTGCCCGACCGTCACCGCATCACCTTCTGTGACCAGAATTTTGGCAATACGTCCCGGCACTTTTGCAGCGATGGAGGTTTGCTGCATCTGCATCTGCCCTTGCAAAGTCACGACTTCAGGCTCGCTATGCTGATTGCTTTTATATAGACCATAGGCAATAACACCTAATACAATCAGAACCAATAGCGCCAGAAGTGCCTTTTTTATCATGGCAGATTTAGCCGCTTTTTCTGCATGGCGCTTATAAGTAGGCACTGCTTGCTCATTTTCAGCATCAGTTGCTTGATCGTTATGGTTATTGACTGAGTCGGTAGATTGCTCTGAGTCGTTTAACTTGCGCGAGTCGTCTGATTCGTTGGTAGATTCAGTCATGACAGTGAGATTCCTAAAGCAGCAAAATTGAGGATAAAAGGTATGTTATTAGTACATTCGTACAGCATAAGGTTTGGCGCTTTCTAAGGCTTCAGAATTAAAAATCGCACCAAAGGCAACGATAAATGCTGAATAATAAAGCCAGAGCATAATGACCACGGCAGCTGAAAGCGCGCCAAACTCAGCGCTATAGTTATTAAAGTTTTGCACATAAATCGAAAATAGCACAGACAATACAATCCAAAGAATGGTCGCCAGAGCTGCTCCCGGCACCAGTTTTTTTAGCGCGACGGCGTCACGGTTTGGGGCTAGGCGATAGAGGCTTAAAAAGCTTAAAAATATGATACCAGCCAATATAGGCCACCTGCTCCAAAGCGCAATCGTTTTAGCTATTTGCGGGAAGGGGAAATAGGCTGCCCCTACAGGAATAATAGCAATAGAAGAGACCGCTATAATCAAGATTACTACTGCGCCAAAGGTCAAGCTGACTGCTAAAATATTACCTTGTATGAAGTTACGCTCTTGAGTGATATGAAAGGCAAGATTGATAAGAATAATTAAAGATTTAACACCTTTAGAGCCAGCATAAAGGGCGAGTAAGGTCGATAAGACAAGACTGAACGTGAGTGCGGATGTGGTATTAGAGACCAATGCGCTTAGGCGTGAATTGAGGACTTCATACACCGTATCAGGTATAAACGGACGCAAAATCGAGATTTGCTCTTGCATCTCAGCTGGTGAAAACGCGAGACCATAAAGCAGCACAAACACCGCCATTACTGGAAAAATTGATAAGAAACCAAAAAATCCCACGCTCGCGCAATGTGCCCAAACATTAGAGTTGTTCGCAATACGCCACGTTTTTAAGGAAGGCTGCAGCCAGTTACTTATTAATTTAGAAGTCGGGTTTTTCATAAAACAGTATTCACAATAGAGTTAGCAATAGTATGGTTAATGGCAGCTTCATGATAATTAGTATGGTCAGGCTACTGTAATAGTATTGCGGCGTTAACCTCGCTTGAAGTATCAAATATACCTCTTCGCTCAGCTGCCTTGTCATACTTTCAAATTGAATCAACTATATAAACGCTTATCCACACTATCTATATTTTTCAAATTAAATCATTACTCAGTATACAAAGTCGGTAATCGAATATCAGCAGCATTAAGATAGGCATTAAAGGCAAGAGGCGTACCACAACTTTGCATGAGTGCGGCCAGCGATTGTACATAGCTGTTCGCCGCTTGCGCTTGTTCAGTACGTGCTTTAAGCGACTGCGTTTGTGCTTGGACTACCTCAATCGGTGTATTTACACCTTCTTGTAGCCCCAACTGGCGCAAACGCAATACTTCTGCGGCCAGATCTACATTGCTTTGTAATGCCTGATAACGAGATTGGGCATTATTAACATCGTGCCAGTTTTTTTCGACCAGTAATAATAAATTGTCACTGACTTCGATTTCAGACAGATCTGCTTGGCGTATTTTGGCATTACTCGATGCGAGTGATGCATTTTTATCAAGACCACCCCACAGCTTCCAGCTGGCTGATATACCGGCTACCCAACTGGGGTCTTTTTCAATTTGTCCGTAGCCATAGAGCATGACGGTAGGCTTGTGACCAGTATCTGATAGCGCGTGTAGCTGCTCAGCTTGTGCGCGTTTGGCGGCGACTTTTTGTAGACCTGGGTGATTGGCGAGTGATAAATTCTGAAAATAGTTTACATCGGGTAAAGGACGGCTAGAGACGAATAACGGTGTCGTGGGTTTGATACGATAGTCGGTACGTAATAGCCGCTGTAAAGCCATCATCGCAAGACGAGCATCGTTATTGGCATTGACGGACTCACTTTTTGCATCGGCAAGCGCAGATTGTGCTTCTAAGCGATCAACACGTGAGATAAAACCTTCTTCAAAAAGCCGCTGCGCCATATGGTCAGTCTGCTGCAAGGTATCATAAGCATCTTCGCGTAAATAAGCGGCAATGATGGCCAGCTGTGCCTTAAAGTAACGCTCAATCAGGGTGTTATAAAGCTCGTTTTTATCCAATAGACTGTCTGCGACGGCTTCTTGGGTACGGGCATTGGAAGCACCTGTCAAAGCGTTGGTACGTCCAGCAGTATAGATGGGCCAAACCACGCCCAGACCTGCACCAGCCGTTGAGCCTGAGCGCTTTAACTCATAAGAATCTGGGATACGCTCACCGACCAATTCACCAAAATTCGGCAAATCTGGTAGCGGTGGAATAGGCGGAATCACATTATCGACACCATTGTTAACGTCATTAACAATACTGTTTTTCAATGATGATAAGTCAAGATCCGCGTCTAAATTGTAAGCGTTGGCTGATAGTTGGGCAAACACCAATGGATTGTCCAAGGTTTTGAGCGCATCCGTTTGATATTCACTAGCAGCAATCGCCGCTTGATTGGCGGCCAATTTCGGTGACACTTGTAATAAGATATTTTGGGCTTGCTCAAGGCTTAACAGGCTAGATACTGCTAATGGATAACTATTATCAATACTTTTATGGGTAATGGGATCGATAAGCGTTGTTAAGCCAGTTTTTTGCTCGGCTTGACCCATATCTGTATCTGTCGTTGACCTTCTATTTTGAATCTCGTTGTTTTGAGCGTTGTTTTGAGCGTTGTTTTGAGCGATGTCTTGAATACTGCTTTGAGTACTGTATTGAGTGTCAGCGTCGACAATTTGCGTCACTGCAACGGCTGTGACCTCATTCGGTGACTCGATATTATGATCCGTAGCGCTTGCAAAAACAGGCGCCGCTAAACCCATGAACGTAATCGTCATCACCGCAGTAGACAGAGTCGATAAAGCAAATTTCATAAGTCACATAAGCCATTAATTAGAATGCAAAGTATTTTAGAGTCAGGCAAAAAAGTATCAAAAATATCAACTGTTGTGGTCAAACCCTGTCCAAACAGTTCAATATGGTCAACCATCAACAGAAGCCAATATTTTGTTATGGATAACAAGCGCTACACTGTAGTGGCACAATGGTGACGGGTCAATGCTCAGTATTTGCTTACTGTGCGTTGAATAAGCCATGGTTTTATGTTAGAGGTCGGTTGTTAAAACAAATAATAACATCATTTGTTAATTAATAATAAAAGGTTTATCAAGTCATTAGCACTTAAATCGATTTTAGATCACTTTTAAAAGCTTTCAGCGATAATGATGGTTAGTGATGATTGTTGTACTACAAAGCAGCTTATAAACTATACATAACAGTGGTGTGTGCTATATTTCAGCACCTTATAGCGTTGAGCAAGATTAAAATGAACGGCATTTATCTT
Source organism: Psychrobacter sp. TWP2-1-2 (assembly GCF_049896785.1). Classification (NCBI taxonomy): domain Bacteria; kingdom Pseudomonadati; phylum Pseudomonadota; class Gammaproteobacteria; order Moraxellales; family Moraxellaceae; genus Psychrobacter; species Psychrobacter sp. TWP2-1-2. Next base: position 190,836 of record NZ_JAFCVA010000004.1, read on the forward strand.
AACTGTCGGCAGTTGCTCATTGGCGCAGTGCTAATGTAAATAAAACTGGCTATTGTGATAAGCGTTGCTCGCAAAAAGTACGTGCTATCAATAAAGACTCGGCTATAAAAAATGAATGTAAAAAATGAATGCGACAAAATAGGATGTGAGTAATGGCAGGATATATTTTGGCTTTGGATCAAGGGACGACATCGAGTCGAGCGATATTGTACGATGATTGTGCGCGTCCGATAAAAATGGCACAGCAGCCCACCACTTTACAAACCCCAAAAGCAGGATTTGTCGAGCAAGACGCGCAACAAATTTGGCAAACGCAGATTAGCTGTGCCCATGATGTGATTAATCAAGCAGGGCTGCTTGCTACCGACGTCACCAGTATCGCGATCACCAATCAGCGTGAATCTATTGTCATGTGGGATAAGCAAACGGGTAAACCTTTAGCCCCTGCCATCATTTGGCAAGATCGCCGTACGGCGAACTACTGTAAAACACTCGCGGCTGAGAGTGCCAGCAGCATGATGAATGACAGCCATGATGATGTGGCAAGCGAGGTGCAACGCATTACAGGGCTACGGTTAGATCCATATTTCAGCGCCAGCAAAATCGCTTGGTTACTAGAGCACAATCCGAAATTGAGCGTACGAGCCAGCAGAGGAGAAATAGCGGTTGGTACTATAGACAGTTGGCTCATATATAAGCTAACCGGTGGCGAGCATGTCATTGATGTGACCAACGCTTCCCGTACTTTATTATATGATATCCACAAGCTTGAGTGGTCAGAAGAGCTGTGCGCCCGTTTTGCGATACCCATGAATATTTTGCCTAAAGTCCTACCATCTGATGGTGATTTTGGTAAAACCAAAAAAGGACTATTTGCCAAACAAATTCCTATTCAAGCGGTATTGGGCGATCAGCAAGCGGCACTTTTTGGACAAGGCTGCCTCGATGCGGGCATGGCCAAAAACACTTATGGTACTGGGTGTTTTATGCTGATGAATATTGGTCAAAAACCCAAACTTAGCGAGCATAAATTACTAACGACAATCGCTTGGCAACGAAAATCCACACCGACTCGTCCAGACAATTTATCTTTCGATCAAATTGTACAGTCAGGCAAACGCATGTTGCAGCCACCCAGAAAGGAAGTCACTTATGCTTTGGAGGGTAGTGTATTTATGGCAGGTGCTATTGTCCAATGGTTACGGGACAATCTGGGTATGATTCAACAAAGCAGTGAAGTCGAAGATTTAGCCCGCCAAGTTGATAGTAGTGAAGAGGTGGTGTTACTGCCTGCATTCACAGGACTAGGAGCACCCTATTGGCGCTCCGATATCAGCGCGAGTATTACTGGTATGAGCCGCGGCACGACTAAAGCCCATATTGCTCGTGCTGCGTTAGAGGCGGTTGCTTATCAAACTTATGATATGCTCATTGCCATGCAAAAAGATAGTCCTCATCCATTAACTGAGCTAAGAGTAGATGGTGGCGCGGCTAACAATGACTTATTGATGCAGTTTCAAGCTGATTTACTCGATGTGCCTGTCCTGCGTCCGAGAGATACAGAAATTACTGCCAAAGGTGCAGCATTGCTCGCAGGTTTAAAAACGGGGCTATATGATGAAGGGACGATGCAAGCATCATGGCAAGTCGATCGTGTTTTTGAACCCCAGATGTCCAGTGATATCCGTGAACAACATCTTAATAAGTGGCAACGAGCCATCGATAGAGCACTGACATCCTTATAAGTATTGAACAGATACATAAAAATATTGTAACAACTCAATGAAAAATTACTTAAAACGCTTCACTGTCCTACAAAATCATTATAAAGATACAGGCTGTAACGCAAGGCAATCGCAATCTGGACACAATTTACACAACCTATCTATCTGTTGTTGTCCATAAATTTCTATACTTTAGGCGACTCAAGTAACACATGATTCGAGTAAGACCGCTAATTTTTAGCACTTAATAAATCTAAAATATAACAAATTAATTTAAGGATAAAATTATGAGTAACTATGACGGTATTGATCGCAGTGAAGTAAAGCATATGTCAAAAGAAGCTAAGCAGGATCTGAATGCTGATATCATCACAGGTGAGCCAGGTTCGCATCCAGTAGGCACAGCTATTGGTGGTCTTGGCGGCGCAGCAGCGGGTGCAGCAATCGGTACAATGGCAGGACCACTTGGCACACTCATTGGCGGTGCGATTGGTGCTATCGTTGGTGGCGGTGCAGGACATGCAGCAGCAGAAGCGATTGATCCAACACGTGAAGAAGCTTACTGGCGTGCAGAGTATGCAAATGTTGATTATTACAAAGAAGGTTATGACTTCGACCGTGATCTACATCCAGCTTATGCAGTAGGGTACGCCAACCGTGCTCGTTATCCTGCGGATGCACGTTTTGAAGACCATGAAGCTGAATTAGAGCGCTCATGGCATGAAGTAAAAGGTGAATCACGCATGGAGTGGGAAGAAGCACGCAAAGCATCGTATGACGCATGGAATCGTGTATCGTAATAAGCGAAACTAACAGCACATTTAATTTAAGTAAGTAGACAGTATATAAGCTTACTACCTTATCACTGGGCTTAGTCTGATTGTAGACTTGGGTCTGCTGATAGACTAAATACTTTCAATTTATGCTATTTTAAAGTCTTCAAAGATTTCTTTGGAGGCTTTTTTGCTGTATATTACTAAGTATGAATATATTAAACAGCCAATCATCTTTGGAAACAATATTCTAGAATAAAAATAATAGGTAATCTATGAACAATAATGCGGAAGCTAAAAGCGCCAGACAATTTTATATCGCCACTGCCAACTTGCTCAATTTTGCCAACCCTAACCGAATTTATTATGACAATGCGCCAGCTTATAGTAACGATGAATACGAGCACAAGCTAAGCGGCATCACCGATTTATTAGCAAAAGCACATGCTGATATTATTGCGGTACAAGAAGTCTGGGATAGTAATGCGCTTGAAGCGTTGGCGGTGTCGTTGGGATTTAAGCCCGAGCATGTTGTTGTTCCATTGGCAAGTAACGACCGTTCAAGCCCTTATACTCATGGCAAAGGGGCACAACACACTCCTGCCGTTGGTATCATTAGCCGCTTTGAGCAATTAGAAAGCCGCTTGCTTGCAGATATTGCACCAAAAGCGGTGATTGATATCCCTGATATTGGTCCTTACCAGCGCTTTAATCGTCCACCATTGCTAGTGCGGGTCGATGCCTTTGGTCAACCGATAACGATTATTACGGCGCATCTAAAAAGCAAACGGGCATTTTTCTTGCGTGATGAAAGTGGCAATTTGTTAGAAGACATGGACGATCCAAATATTCGAGTCCGTGCCAAGCTCCGTAGCTTATGTATGCGCGCCGCAGAAGCAGCCTCTATTCGCATGTCTATTATAGAGCGCTTACGTCATACTCGTGAGCCATTGATTTTGTTAGGCGATATGAACGATGTCACTGGTAGCGTCACCACCCAATTGATGGCCGAGACTGGTGAAGTTAATTACGATAAAGGCATGCGCGATGTTGCACTATTCGATGCTGCGCGTATTCAAGCACGCTATGGTTGGATGAAAGATGTGGCATATACCCATATATATCAAGGTATGCCAGAAGTGATTGATCAATTATTTGTTTCAGAAGAGTTTCTTCCTGATAGCAAGTTTTCACTGGGTCAGGTTGAAAGAGTAGACTATTTCAATGACCATTTAAAGTGGGATTATGCAGATAGAGTCATCGATCATGGTATTATAAGAGCGAAAATTAGACTCAATGATTAAATTTTTTACATTACGTGGTTAACGCTATTAAATGGTTGACCTATACATTAATTTTTAACCCATTTATCTCCCTTGCTTGATAGTGTACAAGCGTTTATGATGCCTTTCCATTAGACATAGTAGCGCTAATATCAGTGCTACATTATTAGCTAATAGGATGTAATTCTTCAATTTAGGGCGAATACTATCTATTGAAGATTATATTTATAAAATAGGGTGTAACATTAAGAGACTTATGATGAGCGAAAATAAAGACGAAAAGATTGAAGATGTGTTGGTAGATTCGGAACTGGCAAAAAAACTGGTCCCGAATAAGTTTAAGTTTACCAGCCAACAAGGCCGCGCGCGCCGTCAAAAACTTTTGGCTGGTGCCAAGAAGTTAAGTGAAACACAACCTATCAATGACATTACTTTGGCGGCTGTATGTGAAGAAGCAGGCATTCCAAGAGCTTCTGCTTATCACTTTTTTCCTAACATCGAAGCGATATTTTTAGCATTGCGTTTTTTGAATGCTATCGAAATATTAGAAATAGTAGAAACAGTCGATATTGGTAATTATGACAGATGGCAGGGCTATTTGACGGCGCTTATTGATAATTGTGTGACGATATTCCATAACGACGAAACCAAAGCCAAGCTCATTTATGACACGAACACGCCTGATTTTGAAGGTGATAGTTTTGGTGAAGATATCGATCATCAAATCGTCGATTTGGTTTATAAGCGTTTATCAGAGCGCTATGAGATGCCGAGTTTCCACGATATTCAAGACACGCTATTGATTGCTTATAGCATTATTAATGCGATATTCACATTGTCTTATCGTCGTCACCAAAGCATTACCAATGAATATATCCAAGAAGCAAACACTGCGTTTATCGCTTATTTGCGTTGCTATCTACCAGAAAAGCTACCGCGTAAGAATCGCTAGTTTTTTCGCTATTTAGATGATGTATAGACATTAGGGCATGGTTAACATGCTCTAATATCTGTTAAGTCAATACAAAAAAGCCGACATATGATGTCGGCTTTTTTGTATTGACTGCATTGATGAGCAGTGGTAATAATGGACTTAACGGATAGGCGTTAATACTTGCCCACGGCAACTATCAGTACTCGCATCTAATGTCTCATATTGCTTATAATAGCTGACGATCAGCTCTTCTAAAGCGACGTTGGTCTGTGAATCATGGGTATTGACGTATGCTTCGCGGGCTTGTTCAAGCCAACGATCTGCCATGCGAAAATGGATGCCTGATTCCCGCCAGCCGCGCTCGCACTGGTTTGTAGCAGCCCAAATTAAAGCGACCTCGCTGAAGGCTATCTCTCGTGGTGCTGACTCGATACCACCGCTATCTTTTAGCGCGTTTAAGGTTGCCCATAGATCGGGGCGCATGAGAGCAGAGTTTGATGGTATGTCTTGAATAAGGTTGAGATCTTGTTCCTTGCCATTTCTTAAGGTAGTCAAAATCGTCTCTGCTGCCTGTGCGGCTTGCTGCCCAGCAGGTGAACGACTATTTATGCTGTCTTGATGGATGGCGTAGTTAAGCCAAGCCTGAGCTTTATAGGCAAAGTATTGCTGACGCGCGCTCATGTTTTTTTGTTGATACGCTTGTAACTCTGTCAACATACAATTCATAGCGCGTTGGCGCGTACTTTGGTATTTTGGGTGGTGAGACTGAGTTTGAACATCATTGGCACAGTGAGTAGCGTCATGGGTTACTGCCACTTTAGGTGTATGATGACTCGCCGATGCAACCGAGGTCATTGTCAGGAAGAAGACGGTTGATAATAAAGCCTTTATAGGCTGTTTATAATAGGCTGCTTTGTTGGCAGGATTAGGCATGATGCAAAACCTCATATTAAGCGGATCAGTATCAATATTGGTATTGGTACTTGCGGTTTTCGGCGCTGCTCTCATCGCTTATTAAAATATATCTGTCATATAATACGATGAACAGCGCGATAACGCCCGCATTGTCATCAGATGATAACACGACAATGGGGATAAATTACAATGTAGAGTGAGTCGTCAAACGCTGGTTCTTACGTGGATCATCACGTTTGAATAGGTCTTCATCAAACTTGAAACGTAATCTAAAGTAAGCGCCTTCCATAGTGCTATCGTCATAAGCGATGTCTTCATCCTCAAAGCCCATGAAGTTATAACCTAGTGACAACCAAAGATTGGTCATCGGGCTATAGCCTACTTCCGCACCCAGCATATAAGACATATCATCTGCTTGTTTGTTCCAGTAAGTGCCTGCTTGCAAGCCCACATCCCAGCGCTCACTGATGTCATATAGACCGCGAGCATAAAGCGCATGGGCTGTATTGTCGCTACTAATATTATCAGCATCAAACTGAGTATATTTACCCGCGTAACGGCCTGATAACGTCAACGGACGTGTTGGATGATAGTTACCACTCAATGACCAGATAACGGCATCTTTTTGATAGGCGTCATCGCCCGTACTGTTATCATCTAAGCGATACTCAAGCTTGGCTAACATGTCTAACTGATTGCTATCATAATCACGATAGGCAGCTCCTAGCTGGAAACGATTAATCGTGCGATTGCCATCGTCATAATCGACGCGTGAGTAGATGTCCTTGGCCAACAGAGTCATATCATCGGTATAGCGATAAGCAATACCAGCGCTACCTAGCAATGTGTCACTAGTCTCACCCCAACGCTTCTCAAAACGCGCTGAGGCTTTGTAATCTTCTTTCGCAAGATACTCTACACCAATGCCAGCTGCCGTTGCGGTGTTTTCGGTATCGCCCTCTAATGATTCAACACGCTCAAATAAAGTATTGATGGTTAAACCCTGCTGGACATACCATTTGTTCTTAAGACCAATGGCCGCTTCCGCTTCGCGAGCACTGATAGCATCGCGCATGCGGTATTCGCTATAGACTTTGCCGTCTTTCATGTAGTTGGCGTCAAAACCAAATACGGTACGCTGGCGTTCTTCAGTGTCATCAAGACCATAGCTACCAGATAGACTGTTGATCAAGTCATGACGGGCGTATAGGCGGCCTAAACCACCTAGCGGCGTCTCGCCTCCGATGGAGGTGGCATTACGATTACTGTTATCAATATCTTGCTCATATTCTGCAAATATTAAAGAGTCATTGAGCTTGGGCAACCGTGCCGTGATACGAGCGCGGGCGGTAGTACCTTCAATATCTTTTTCAGAATCACTGACATTATTTAGCGCCGATTGATTGATAATATCGTCATTAAAGAGAGTGTTGTCAGTCACATCTACGACGTCTGTTACCGCTTGGATATTGCGTGAAGCTGCCGTCGCATCTTGCTTATAATAACGTAAGCCAATCTCGCCAACGATGTTGGTGCTCAAACGCTGTTCAATACTGGCTAAGACACCTTGGCGGCTAGCATCAGTGGTATGATCTTTAGTACGTACGCCTTCTAGTTTTAGCGCGGTCTTTTTATCATTAATTAAATGAGTGACTTCGACGCCCGATTCAGCGCGCCCAGCAGTCTGCGGCGAGGCACCAGTCACGAAACCTTCGTCAGTATCGTTATAATAAGCTTTGGCACGAGTGTTTTTCTTGTTATCAAAGTCAAGCTCGATACGCAAGGCATTACCTTCTGCGTCCTGACCGTCTAATTCTGTCGCATTGATTTGATTGCTTGGCTGAAAATTTGGATTCTCAGCTTTATTCATCGCGTATTCAGCGACCAGTTTTAGTTTATCGTTAAACTTGATAACGCTGTTGACGCTAGCCAGCTCTTCCTTGTTAAGAGGGTCATCACTGTTGACATAGCTACCACCGATGGCGACTTTATCAGTCAACTGCTGCTTGGCAGCAATGCCACCGACCAAGTATTTTTCGCCACCTTCATCTACTTCTACAGTGACTCGTAGATAAATAAGGTTGCCATCGATGTCTTGGCTAGCGATAGGGGCTTTTAAAAATAAGCTGCGGCTGATAGGGTCAATTTCATAATCGGCAAAGCGGGTAAGGGTCTCACGGCTAATGATCAAGCCTGGATTGTTGGCGTCACGAGTGATCACTTCGACAGTTTCTGAGTTTTCTAATACGGCATCAAAGTTTTCAGCCAATGGATAAGGGCCTGAGATACCAAGACCACGAGTCTCATTGACGCGCTGGCTGGTACTCGTCTCCGCGACAAAGGCGGTAATGCGAGTATTGCTATCTTCATACTGGGCTTTTAGGCCAGTCAACGTACGGTTATATTGACCTAATTTAATACCTTCATCGTTATCGATTTGAGTTTTTAAATCGCCATACATAGCAAATGAGCGGCCCTTGTCCAAGCGCACATAGAGTTTGCTGGTAGATTGCGCATCAAAGCCCTTGGCTGATGAATCACCATAGACAGGATAGTATTCACTAGGCTCGATATCACGGAACAGACGCTCGCCTTTTTTGTCGCTGTCATAAGCCAAAGTGAGCAAATAATCGCCACGTACTTTGCCTTTAAGAAACATCGCGGCGCGACCAGAAGCGGTATAGTCATCGTTACCAGCGAAATCATTGAGCTCTTGCTCAAAAGCGCCTTGGGCGTCAGTAATGCTGCTGCCATCAAAGTCTTTAAGTGAGATTGCGCCTTCGACGATGCCGACGGCAATGAGAGGACGTAATTGCGCGGTAAATTGTAACGGGATAATCTGTTTACTGCTACCAGTGTCGATGACCAACTCACCTTTACCCGGTACACTTGGTGCAGTCACGGGTATGAGTAGCTCACCACCTGAGACAATAACTTGCGTACCAGCTTGATCTTTACTGCTGTCATTAAGATTGATACGGCCGATATTGGTATCGATAGTGATAGGTGTTGAGGCGATATAAGGACGGCCATCACGGTCTTTTAGGCTAATAACGACTTGATAATCGCTAACGCCATCTGCCGGTACTAGCTGCGCTTGAGTGCGATAGTCAATGGCTTGTAAATTGTCTGGCGTTGATACTTTAATGGTTTGCTCAGAGATAATTTTGCCATTCACGTCAGTAGCGACACCGCGCAAGGTATTGTTGCCACGCTTTAAGTCGACGGCATAGTAATCAAAGGCAGTCACATTCTGTTTTTCTTGCTCAGCAGTTTTGCCGATTTGTTGTTCTGATACTGCTTTTCCATTGGCATATAGTGTGAATATTGAACCCAGTGGCGCTTGTACTTGTACCATTTGTTTATAAGTGCTGAGCTGTTGACCTTCGTTTAAATTGATAAAAGCCACGTCATTGTTAGCCACTTCTTTGAGATATTCTTCCAGCTCTTTTTCTACTGGCGGTGCTACCGTAGTTACGGTCATATCAACACGATTGGCGGCTGGATTGATCATCTCATTGACGATAGCAGAGTCACAGTTGCTGCCCAGATCTAAGTCGCCATTGATGTTGCAGCCACTGGCGTCTACATTATCATCGTAGTCACGATTATAGTCAGGATCTAGGGTTAGCTCGGTTTTTACTGCTTGCTCAAGGCTATCATTCTTAGCGCTTACTGATTTGCTACGAGCGACAAGCTCCGTATTCAAACGCTCAGTGCTATCGCCCATACCGACCACGATACCGAAATCGGCACGATGTAATTCGCCATATTTTAAGTCAACGAAACGGCTGCCCGCATCGCCAGCATTGCGATTACTTTGGGTGACCATCTCGGTTGAGTGAGGGATGGTGGTGCGGTCAACTTTTAAGACGTGAGTTTTGGCACTGACACCATAAAAGTTATATTTACCTTCAGGATCAGTCACGACAAAGTTACCGTTTTCCATGTAGATACGCACGCCTGCAACGCCAAGTTCGCCATTTTCTTTTTGTTGAATGCCGTCACGGTTGATATCGTGGTAGACCTTACCGATGATGATGCCATCAGTATTCATGACGCCGCGCTCTACTTCAATCTTCCACTGTGCTTCTCTTGAAACTAAGCTTTTACCTTGTTCATTGCTAGCAACGGCAGTCGCGCGGTTGATGCCATCACCGCCTAATGATGAGGAACCGATTAAGACACGATACGTGATTTTTTTACTTTCGCCATTTGCCATATTACCTAAATTTAGCACCTGATATTTACCATCAGCTTTAAACTCAGTGGTTTGTGCTTGGTCGATACTGATATCAGCAGTTTGGTTGATACGTACACTACCATCTACATAAGCAAAACCACGGGGTAGGGCGTCTTTTAGCTGTACATCGTAAGCGGTAGAGTTGCCACTATTGGTAATATTGATGGTGTAGCTAACATAATCACCAAATTCAGCGCTTTTAACATCGCCTTCTTTGGTGACGACCAAGCTTGGGCTATCATCGACGATATTGATTTGCGTATCTAAGTCATCGATACGTACGGTGAAGTCACCTTCACTTGGTAGCTGCTCAGCGCCAGTGCCGACAGAAGGCGCGATACAGGCGTCTAGACTTGCAGTCAACGTATCATTTGCTAGAGTTTGAATAAATTTGTCATTGACAGCGTTGGCATTGTTTTGTGTTGGTGCTGATAGCTGATATTTACCAGTACTATTGCCCGTCTCAATCGCTTTCAATGCGTATTTGTCACCCGTCAACAAAGAGGTAATCGTGACCCATACTTGATCTGGCTTATCTAGCTGAACATTACACTGCGCATAGCTGGCATCGATATAGACGTTTTCCTCGATTTGCGAGGTGGTTTTGTTTGCGTCAAATTTAGGCGTTGTAAATTTGATTTCAGGCTCAACGATGATCAGTCTATCAATCGCATTGACACTCGATACGGATGGGTCTTCCAGAACGACAGCGCCAATTTTAATATCTGCAGTATCGCCACTTTTGCCGTTAGCATCTGATAAAGCTTGCACGATGAACTGGATACTTTCACTGTGTCCAAGTTTGATTTGTGCGCTTAAATTATCGAAAATAACTTCAGTATCACCATTATCAACGACGCCGTTTCTATTTAGATCTTGATAGACTTTTAAGTTTGAGAGCGTTGGAGATACAGCTAATGTTAGCTCAACAGTCTGGTTGCTATAGCTGGTATTGCTTAGGACGTTTACCCAGTTGACCAAGGCGTTAGGCATAACGGTGAGTAACGGCTGTTGAGTGAGTTCAATACCGTATTCAGGAAGGTCTGAGGCTTTGACTTGTACTTGATTTGAGGTGCTAGATATTGTGACGTCAGTCTGGTTATTGACGTTATAGCTAGCGTTTGCAATATTGTTGATGATTTGCAGATTAGGGTTTGCTGCATCAGCTGCAATCGCGATATTTGATTGCATAAGCAACATTGCCAATGACAGCGCAGAGATCTTTGCTGAACACAATGCGGTACGATTAGACGGTGTCATGGTAGATAGAGTCATATGTCGCTTATCCAATAAAATATCAGTGAGGGTAAGGGTAGAGATTCTCTAGCTTGAATAATGAAAAGTGATTAATTCAAGCTAGAGGAGATCTATAAGTATTTGACTCTTATAGAAATTGACACGAGATATATCATGTAAATATTGAGGTTATTTAGCCGCACCAGTTTCAAGAACTTTAGTTGAGAAATAAACCGTTCCTGTTTCTGAAGGCTTTAGACTACTAAATGTACCAGTGAGCGTTGGTGATGCATAATTGCCATTAGCAACAGCTGAGCCATTATCTGTTACAGACGAAAAGCTAGTGGTGTTGTACGCAACTTTTTTGGTATCAAAGATATCGGTCACAACAACAGTATTTAGCGTTTTGTTGGTCTCAGTAAAAGTATTTTTAGCAGTGATTTTGTAGTAGATACATTGTCCAGGCTTACCACTAAGCTCAGTGCTTATATAGGTAAGTGAATTTGCCGTAACGCCTGTACAAGCAGCAATAACTTGAGACTTAAGTAGGTTTAGGCCTCTTAATGTCGTAGTAGAGGTAGTGTTTTTATTAGAAGGGGCTGCTGTTCCGTCTACAGTGGTTTGTGGTAATACAGTGATAGTCATCACTTCAGAAGTATCAATGTTAGTAGTCGCGCCATTAACATTACTACTTACACCGTTACTGCTAACTTCTACACTAATGATAACTTCTGCATTAGGTGCTAGCCCAACAATCACTGCCTTGTTCAGATCATATTGATTTCCGTTAGATACTGTAGGATCTAATAAAATATCATCGTCTACATTGTATACACCGTCTTTGGTACCGCTCTTGCCACCATCTACGAATACTCGAACGATATCGACTGCAGCAATAGGGGTGGTTGGGTTAACTGAAAATAGTACTTCACCAAGGGCATCTGCTTCTGTAACATCAGTACCTTCGTTTTTAATGGTGTATTGATATATATTGCCAGTACTAACTAACGCTACTTCTTTTTTAAGATCATCAGAAATGGTGATATTACGTACTTGGTTACGGGTAGAAACAGTAGCGTCAGTGTTATCATCCTTACCATCTTTATCTACAGGTAACTTCGTATCTTCGTAATTATTTTCAGTACCTTTGTCATCTGATCTATCTACTAAATCAGCATTAGTTATCCCAGTATCGTTAAGAGTGTCGTCATTTACTTGAGCGTAGTTGACTAAATCTGCACCACTAGCTGTTGTAACACTAGAATCTTTGATAGCACGGAAAGTAATTGTGATCGTCTCACCTTGCTTCAAGTTTTGACCGATAACATTAACTATCTTGTTGTTATTGCTGCCGGTGAAAGTAGGCGTAACAGCAGTAGAGGCAGTACCAGAAGTAGAGCCAGTGACAACGGAAGTAGGTGCAGTTGTAGTAAGGACTATCAATCCAGCAGGTAACGCGTCTACGATATTAAAGGCTTTAGCATCAGCATTACCTTCATTTTTGACAATAATGGTATAGTCGATATAAGCGCTTGTATTGGCAGTATCGAAGATATTATTGTCGAGATTAGTATTTGCAGACTTAGTAATGGCGTAGATAGGTGTCTTGGTAATGGCATTGTCAGTATTTATAGCCGTATAAGTCGCTTCAGTACCAGTACCTGGATTCTTAGTTTTCAAATAAGCACTAGATGCAGTAACTGTTAGGATGCCATCATCACCAACTTTACGTTTGCTGTTAGAAGTTGCAACTATGTTGATAGTAGCAATTTCATTAGGCGCTAAAGTGATTTTACCGCCATTAACGATTGTCTTAGAGGTAGCGTTTAAATTTGTAGTATAGGTTATAACGTAACTGCTATAATCAAAATCGTCTTGTCCTGTACCAGCCCCGTTAGTCACGTTAGCGATATCAATGGTGTATTCATCAGTGACATTACCTTTGTTCTGTAGCGTATGATTGAACTTTACATTTTGGTTAGCTTGTGGATTGATAATCTTATCTGTGTTATCAGTTAATAGTTCAAATGAACTTAGCTCATTTACTTTAACAGTAACGGTATTCGATGTGGCACTCTGTTTATCAGCCGTATTAGTACCAACAAAATAAGTAGCTGTTGCTTGGTTAATAACATCAACTGTAATATCACTGCCAGTACCAGTCGGTGTAGCAGCGTTAGTAGCAGTAGTCACGCCCATAGCAGCTATAATTCCAACGGTTAATACTGAGTAATTAAATAAATTTGGTTTCATACGGTCATTCTCCTAAAAGGGTGATTATTCTACGATTGTATTTAGTGCGACAGCGGCAGATTTCTGTGCTGGTAATAACTTGATATTCCAGCGCAGGGTACGGTATTCAGAAAACGGAATTTTAACCATTTTGCCATCGACTTTACGCATCAGTGGCATATCGGCATAGTTCTTGCCATCGATACTGGCTTGAGCACTGGTAGGATTAGCTTCACCAGTGAAAGCCATATTGGCAGGGATAGGCAATACGACCGCCAGATCTTGGATATCTTTGTTAATAATATTGCTGTATGTTGCCTTGTACTGAATGACCGTACCCGCTGGAGCATTACGAACTGGTAGATAAGAGATCTTACCTTCGGCGTTTTTGGTGACTTGATTGGCTGTTAAATCCATTTTTAAGGCATCATTGGCGTGAGCAGCACTTAATGCTATTACCGACGCTAAGCTTGCTAATATGGCACTGCGTAAAAAATTAAAACCTTTCATATCGTATTCCTTGCTTAAACCATTATTATCAAGTCAATCTTGACTTCGTCCCATGCAATGTAAAAACTGCAATCAACTATGAATAAGAGATGCTGATAAAGTTAGAATTGTTCCTTAATGTGATTGTCACGCAAACAATACAAATATTCACCACAAAAACGACAAATGGTATTTTGGAGTACACAAACGGTAAAAGCCCTATCTATAGAGATAGGGCTTTTGTCAGTAAAAAATATTCTTTAGGGTTGATAATATAGCAAGGGGGAATAGTTACTAAGGATTCACAGTAGTGCCGTATTTGGTGTTGAAATAAAAATCACGTTTGGTTATTTTTGGCAATGTTAACTCAGTCGTCTGGACCGTACCATTTAGTCCAATATCCACACTACCATTAGCGAAGCTGCCATTAGGATCAGTAGGTGCCACACGTATAGACGTGGCTTGTGCACCTTTAACGTCTTTTTTCTGCAGAACATCACTCATTACGAAGTTGTTGATGGCGAGATTGGCACGATTGGTCGCAGTTATCTTATAAGCAATACACTGCTGCGGAGTGATATTATCTTGGATAGGATCCATACTGAACCCAGTTCTTGGATCGCCAGTAATCGGAACTGAGGCGTAAACTAAAGTACTGGCATTGCAATCATTCACAAACTGGTACTTCTGTAATACCAAAGCGGCATTTGCAGCGATGACTCTACCAAAGTTGTTATTAGGATAATTATAAGTGGTTGCTGAGAAACCAACATTTCTGCTCTCACTACTAGTGCGAATAGGATAAGTAGCCCCTGTTCGACTTTCTACCAAACAAAGATTAGTATTATTAGCCAGTGTTGTTTTAGGAATACTGATTTGATACTCACCGACAGAAGCCCCGTTTCTAATTACCGATTGGGTTGGATAAGTAGTAGATGTATTAGAACAATTAGCCAATCTTACATTACTCCCACTAATACCTAATTCCTGAGGGGTATTAAATACACCGTTAAAGTAGTTTGGTTTATTAAAATAGGTACCACTAGTAATATTGGCGTTATTAGCATCAGCTTGGGTATCAGTAATACCACCGTTATCATCAAACACTGTACCTGAAAATATATACTGAGGGACATAGCAGTAATTGTCTACGCGAATTTGTACTTCTTGATTAGTCGGGTCATTTTTAACATATATAGGATTATTGGTGTAACGAAATGTCACTTCACTGACAGCTTGAGAAAATTGTATAGAGCCTTGACAGCGTGTATCTAAATCTCTTGATGGGCAATTGAAGGAAGTGCTGTTGTTTAATCCTGCAGAGTATATGACATTTGAGCCTGATATTGTTTGTAGTGTGCCATCAATAATAGAGCCAGATTCAGTAGTACCTGTAATGCGTACATAGTCATCGAATAAATTATTACCAGAATTTGAATAGTCAATATCAAATGCACTCACAGCTACGTTGGTCAAATAGAGAGGCTGTTGGGTCGTTTTATTACGAAAGCTTAGTGTAATATCTGTATATGCAGTTGGAGTAGAAAAGTTTCTACCAATATTTATAACCCTATACTGGCTAGCATCTATAATGCTAAAGTTATTATTAGTATTACTAGTGCTAGATTCGCTAAGATCCATTTTCATTTGTAGTGGAATACTATCTGAAGCATTACCTGCGACATTAAAGTAGTTATTATTGCTGCTACTTAAAAATAAATTGGTATAGTCGCTATCTGTCAGTTTGTCTTTTGAAAAACCAGCAGGACAAACTGCGCCTGGATTATCAACTCTTGCAGAGGATGTATTACTAACCAACATCAAGCCCATAGCGGCTATCAATGCCAGCACCCGATATATATGTTCACTGAATAGTTGTGAAATTATTGAATTTAGAACGTATGGCATTTTATGCATATGATTATTCCTATAAGAAGCTAAAACTTGCTATAAGCGTTTAACTAGTTCTCAATTATTTCACTAACTAAACTAATGTATATATTACGTAACTTAACATATTAAGCAATAATTTCGTAAAAGTCCTACGAAGTGGATGAATGGCAGATATTTCATGACCAGCTACAGTATCTAGTTATAGATGTCAGCTCGTTAGCAAACAATCCTTATATTTCTTTGAAATATTTCTAAAAAAACTAATGATTATTTATTTCAAAAATACTTGTCATATCACCATTTCTTTACAGCTATAAACAACTGCAGCATAAGAGCCTATAATAAAGAGTTATTATCATTTGATAATTGACTATAAAAGTTGGGTTAGCATTTTATTATCTAACCACTTTTAAATACTCAGTTCATATGCGATAGATAGTAGCGCTGTTTTTATTTTGGCTATGTGAGGCTGCTCCAGATTATGAGTTGGTCAAATACTGCTGCATAACCGCATCCTACTATAAATCTCACTTCTTAAAATTAACAAGGAAGTCATTGAGAAAATTATTCCCGCACGACAATATTGAAGTAACACTTTGATTTAATAATATCCTGTCTTCGGGCAGGACTGACTGATAAAAAAGGACAATAGTGATGAATTATTATAAGGATGCTGATAGCACCGAAACCCAAGAGTGGCTGGAAGCGTTTGAATCTGTTATCAAACATGCAGACAAAGATCGTGCTCAGTTTCTGCTAAAAGCTTTATACAACATGGCAGTTCAAGAAGACCTGCCGTTCAATCGTCTCGATACCGCTTATATCAATACCATCGCCGTTGAAGATGAACCGATGTACCCTGGCGATCTAACCATTGAGCGCAAAATCCGTGCTTTGATTCGCTATAACGCATTGGCCATGGTCATGCGCGCGAACAAAAATGACGACGATTTGGGTGGTCACTTAGCGACGTTCGCTTCTAGTGCCACGCTATATGAGACAGGTTTCAACCATTTTTTTCGTGCTGCCAGCGATCATTTCGGTGGTGATATGATTTATTATCAAGGTCACTCAGCACCCGGTATTTATGCGCGTTCTTATTTAGAGGGTCGATTGACCGAAGATCAGCTGGATAATTTCCGTCGTGAAGTCGGCGGCAAAGGCTTATCAAGCTATCCGCATCCGTATCTCATGCCAGATTATTGGCAGTTCCCAACCGTATCGATGGGACTTGGTCCGATCATGTCGATTTACCATGCGCATGTACATCGCTATATGGAAAACCGCGGTTTGCTAGAGAAAGAAGGTCGTAAGATTTGGACATTCTTGGGTGATGGTGAAACGGATGAGCCAGAAAGCTTAGGGGCTATTTCTCTCGCTGGCCGTGAAAAGCTAGATAACCTCATATGGGTCGTCAACTGTAATTTACAGCGTCTTGATGGTCCAGTCCGTGGTAACGGTAAAATTATCCAAGAGCTAGAGTCTGTGTTCCGCGGGGCTGGCTGGCGAGTGATTAAAGTTATCTGGGGTGGTAAATGGGACAGCTTACTTGCCAATGATAAAACGGGCGTGCTCAAACATCGTATGGAAGAAGTGGTCGATGGTGAGTATCAGCTATACGAAGCCCGTACAGCTGAGTTCACTCGTAAAGAGTTCTTTGGTAAATATCCTGAGTTAGAAGAGATGGCTGATGCGCTATCTGATGAGGATATCTCGCGCTTGAATCGTGGTGGTCATGATCCAATGAAAGTGTATGCTGCATTCAGTGAAGCGATGAAAACCAAAGGTCAGCCAACCGTTATTTTAGTCAAAACCGTTAAAGGCTATGGCTTATCGGCTCAAACACAAGCGGTCAATAAATCACATCAGATTAAGAAACTCGATCAAGAAGCGTTGATGTATTTCCGTGATCGCTTTGATTTGCCATTTACTGACGAGCAGCTAGAGACGCTACCATTCTATCGCCCTGAAGAAGGTTCAGCGGAGATGAAGTATCTTAAAGGTCGCCGAGAAGCGCTAGGTGGTCATTTACCAAATCGGCGCAGTGGGCATATCCCATTGAATATCCCTGAACTGTCGATGTTTGATCGGGTATTAAAAGGCAGCAATGGTAAAGAGCAATCAACGACGATGGTATTTGTGCGTTTATTGTCTGCCATGCTCAAAAACAAAGACATCCAAGATCGCGTCGTGCCGATTGTACCTGATGAAGCGCGTACTTTTGGTTTAGAAGGCATGTTCCGTCAATTGGGTATCTACTCTGCAGTTGGGCAAAAATATACGCCAGAAGATAGTGAAGCTTTGATGGGCTATAAAGAAGCCATCGACGGTCACATGTTAGAAGAAGGTATCAACGAAGCAGGCGCAATGAGTACGTGGATTGCGCTTGCAACCAGTTACTCTGTGAACGCGCTACCGATGATTCCGATGTATATCTATTACTCGATGTTTGGTTTCCAGCGAGTGGGTGATTTGGCTTGGGCGGCAGGCGATTGTCAAGCACAAGGCTTCTTATTAGGTGCAACAGCTGGTCGTACCACATTGAACGGCGAAGGCTTGCAGCATCAAGATGGTCATTCGCAGATTCTATTCAACGTTGTGCCTAACTGTGTGACTTATGATCCTTGCTTTGGTTACGAGCTAGCAGTTGTCATGCACGACGGTCTACGCCGTATGTACGGTGAAGGCGAGCGCGTTTATTATTACCTAACGCTAATGAATGAAAACTACGAGCAACCTGCGATGCCAGAAGGCGCGGAAGAAGGTATCAAGCGTGGTATGTATTTGCTCGAAGACAATGGTTCAACCCAAGTGCAGCTATTAGGCTCTGGCGTTATTTTACGTGAAGTACAAAAAGCGGCGCAGATTCTAAAAGATGAGTTCAATATCACTTCCAACGTTTGGAGTGTGACCAGCTTTAACGAGTTGACTCGTGACGGCATGGTTTGTGATGATTACAACCGCTTGCATCCAATGGATGAAGAGAGAGTGCCTTGGGTCACTGAGCAGTTAGCGCCGCACGAAGGTATCGTAGTTGCCGCGACGGATTATATGCGCAATTATTCGGAGCAAATCCGTGCTTGGTTGCCAGACAATCGTCCTTACACGACGCTAGGGACTGATGGCTACGGCCGTTCTGATACTCGTGAAAATTTGCGTAGTTTCTTCAACGTTGATGCGGCTCATATCGTGGTTGCGACGCTCAAACGCCTAGCGGATGAGGGTGAAGTCGAGATGCGTTTGGTGAAAGATGCCATCTCAAGTTTAGGCATCGATGTGGATCAGCCACCTGCATGGCAACAGCAGCCTTATTATGATCATTCTCCCGATGCACCAGCACCTGGTAATGTCAATCCAAATCCTGTCCCTGAATTTGTCGCTGAAGATGATGATGAAATCAGCAATGAGGGTCGGGCTGAAGATCAAGCGGATGCGACTTTACTTAATAACGATGATGTCAAAGAATAATAATCATAAGACTAGGAGATAAATCATGGATATTAAAGCCCCCGATTTGGGTGTTGATAGCGCCGAAGTCAGCGAAATTATGGTAGAAGTGGGTGATGTCATCGCAAAAGATGACAACATCATTCTATTAGAATCTGACAAAGCCTCAGTTGAAGTACCAAGTTCCGCTGCTGGCAAAGTCACTAAAATCAGCGTTGCTGTTGGTGATCAGGTCAGTGAAGGTATGGTACTGATTGAGCTTGAAAGTGAAGCAGACAATGCAGAAAGCAATGTAGACACTAAAGAAAATAGCGCTGCTGACGAGAAGCAAAAGGCAGATGAAACGGCTGCTAAACCAGAAACAAAACCTGAGCCTGCTGCAACTGAATCAGCCTCGTCTGACGCTAATGACAAGCCTGCGTCTAACGCTGGTAAATCGACCACTCATGCATTGCCAGATTTAGGTGTTGATGAAGCGCAAGTTTCTGAAATCATGGTCAGTATTGGTGACATCGTGACTGCAGATCAATCAATCCTATTGATTGAATCTGACAAAGCATCGGTAGAAGTACCCGCACCAGTCGCTGGTAAAATTGAAAAAATCTTAGTTCAGACTGGTGATATGGTTGCTAATGGTCAAGACTTTATCATTATCATGAGTAGTGGTGCAGATGCTGCTGATGCAAGTGAGTCTACATCAGATAGCGCTGAGCCAAAGCATTCAGCACCAGCCAAATCAGAAGAGAAAGCTGCTGCTAAAACAACGGGTGAGCCAAAACAGGCAGAAAAATCTACAACGCCTAATGCGGTCGCTAGTAAGCAAGCTGATAAGCTGACTGAAGCACAGGTCAATGAAAAGTTGGTTGACGTATATGCAGGTCCAGCCGTGCGCAAGCTGGCACGTCAGTTAGGTGTCGATATCACCCAAGTGAATGGTTCGGCGCTAAATGATCGCATTCTAAAAGAAGACTTGTTTGCGCATGTTAAAGAAAGCTTAAACACTCAAAAAGCGGCACCTGCCAGTGGCAATGTAGCCAGCGCTAGCCTGCCAAGCTTACCTGACATGAGCAACGTTGAGATTTGGGGTGAAACAGCAACCCAAGACCTTAGCCGTCTACAAAAAGTCTCGATACCGCAGCTCAACTACAATACCTTGTTGCCGCAAGTGACCCAGTTTGACTTGTCTGATATCACTGAGACAGAAAAACTGCGCGGCGAGCTAAAAGGTAGCATGAAAGCTGAAGGTATCGGCTTCACGATTTTAGCGTTCGTGGTCAAAGCGACGGCCTATGCCTTAACGCAGCATCCACGCTTTAACAGTCATTTAAGCGACGACAATACGCAAGTTATCTTGCGTAAAAGCGTCAATATGGGCATCGCGGTGGCAACGGATGATGGACTCATCGTACCTGTTATCAAGAATGTGCAGGATAAAGGCTTGAAGCAAATCGCCATTGAAATTGGTGAGCTTGCGGTAAAAGCACGTGACAAAAAACTCACTACTAAAGATTTGCAAGGTGCAAGCTTTACCATATCAAGCCAAGGCAACTTGGGTGGCACTGCCTTTACGCCATTAGTAAATTGGCCTCAAGTGGGTATTTTAGGCGTGTCTGAGGCAAGTATGCAGCCACGTTGGGATGCTAAAAAGCAAAGCTTTGAGCCGCGTCTCATGTTGCCATTATCATTGTCTTACGATCACCGTGTGATTAATGGCGCAGATGCTGCCGTATTTACCCGCTATATCGCAACATTGCTGGCTGATCCGCGCCGTATTTTGCTGTAAGAATCGTTTGTACTAAAAGGATCTGAAAAAAGAAGACTGTCTTAGGATGGTCTTTTTTTTATGCTAAAAATTTGATACCCCATGGTTGCCAGATTTTTAGCGGTTAATGACTTTAGCACAATCGTTTTTATCTATAATAGTTGTTGCTTAAACTTTAGATACAAAAAAGCCGGCGATTAAGCCAGCTTTTTTTATTCACATTACTTTATGTTATATTAGAAAGTCTTAACAAAAGCAACGCCATATACCCAAGGGCTGATGTCAACTTCACCAAGGTCAATGGTCTCACCATTAGCTTTTACGCTGGCGTCTGTTTTGATGTCCATATAGCGAGCATCAATACGGAAGTATTCAGTTGGGGCAAAAGGTATGTCAAGACCGATGTGACCAGCAACGCCAACGCTGTCATCAAGTTCTAATTTTTCGAAAGCATCGCTATAGATTTTTTCTTTAAAGAAAGTCGTATAGTTCACACCAACACCAACAAATGGCTTCACATTCATAGGCATGTTGTAGCCATCAAAGTGATACTGTACCGATAGAGTCGGTGGTAAATGCTGAGTTTTAGCATCGATAGTAGCATCGCCAGCAGTTAAGGTAATGTCATGATGGAATGGTGTAGCCGCTAGTAATTCAATACCAATGTTATTGGCAACGAAATATTCGCCGCTAATAGTTGGTTGAACATCACTGTCTACGTCGACACCAATAGTGCCATCTGCCAGAGTACCATTATCGCTTTTTGGGTCAACCATGTGAGCACCAGCAGCGACAGACCAAGTACCAGCTGGTACAGCAAATGCTGTGGTCATAGTAAGTGCAGCAGCAGTGGCTAAAACTAGGGATTGTAGTTTCATCATTTGATTCCTTAACGTGATAGAAGATTATCGGTGGCTATCTAACGAGGGATGACATTAGGTGCCGATACACAATGTTATGATTATTGACTAACCTGTAACATTACAACGCCATTATAATACAAAACCATATTTACTGTAAGGTTTTAAACGCATTTTAATGGCTTTTATGGCATAAATTTACCGTAACAGGTATATTTGTCGAGGTAATTAAAAATTACTTAGAACAGTTATCATTTTTGAAGCAAGACTTAGATTCCTTCATGCTGATGTTATACAGAGGTATGGCATTAGAATTTGGGCTATAGTCAATGATGCTAAACTCTCGCTGATATTTTTAGAATGTTAAAATGTCAAAAGCTTAGAGTCGGTAATGATAGTCTCATTACTTTTCGAATGAATAACGAGAGTGGGAAAAGAGGGGTAATATATTATGCTTGGCTATTGTAGTAATTCTCCTCTACGCTGCACAAACGCACGTTCTGTAACGATATTGGATCGGATGGACTCTTGCTGTCCTGAATGCAACTTATTTTTGCTGCCTGCTCAAGATATCAGTGAGCAATTACGTGCTGACGAACGATTCTTACGCTTCGCTATCATCGCTATTGTGCTGGTGCTAATTTTGTTTGCCTACATGTACTATTTAAATTTAGTATAATCACCGATCATGATTCATACTAAATAAGCCAGTCCTATCACTAGTAATGCTTTAAGAGCACTACATCGTCAAGTAGTGATGGGTATAAAATACTGATGGTGACTGAGCATTAACGTCATATTCTGTGATGACTGCTTTATTATATTAATATAAGACCGGTGTTTCACCGCATAGGGACGGCATGCTATTCCAATCTATACGGCGCTTGCGTCTTTTCGTTTACGATATTCTGCAAAATGATGAGCACGATACGCTGTTTAGCCGTTGCGTTGACTATTTTTTAATATTTTTAATCATGACCAATGTAGCAGCGGTCATTGCTGAGTCGGTTGACAGTTGGCATTACCCTTATCAAGAGTATTTTACTTGGTTTGAAAACTTCTCTATCGTGGTGTTTTCTATTGAGTATTTGCTGCGTTTGTGGAGTGTGGCAGAGGAAAAGCCAGATAACACCACTTGGCGTCAGCGCTGGGAATGGTTGAAAAGTCCTTCTGCGTTGATTGATTTAGTTGCCATTGCGCCAGCTTTCTTGAATTTCTTTGTTACGATTGACTTACGCTTTTTACGTATTTTACGTTTATTCCGAATTCTCAAACTGACACGCTATTTTGCTTCGTTACGCATCTTATTGGTGGTCATCAGCAAAGAAAAAGGCTCATTCCAAGCGGTTATTTTTATTTTAATAATTATGATTGTGACGGCCTCTAGCGGCATTTACTTGGTTGAAAACCACGCCCAGCCAGAAGAGTTTGAGTCGATACCTAAAGCGATGTGGTGGGCGGTGGTGACGCTAACGACGGTGGGCTATGGCGATGTCACGCCGATTACCAATGCGGGTAAAATATTGGGTGCGGTTATTACCATATTAGGTGTGGGTCTGGCGGCATTACCTGCAGGTATTTTAGCAACTGGTTTGGCAAATGAGCTTGCTCAGCGCCGTGAAGAGCTTGAACAAGACTTTCGAGCGCAGTTGATTGATAGTGATTTTGATTTGGTGAAAAATCAGATGATGATCGATAAAATTCGCCGTGAGCTGGGACTGGATAAAGAGCAGGCGCAAAATATCGTATTACAGGTATTACGCGAACAAGAGCTTGAGCGCCGCGAAAGAGAAGTGGAAGAACGACAAAAGAACTTTTGCCCACATTGCGGTGAGCCACTGTAAGTCTTTTATAGTGGTTACTTTAGGTTTCAAAAAATGGGTATGTAAGAAAAGGGTGCAACGTTCTGATAACGTTGCACCCTTTTTATTAGCAATAAACGGATATTTTATGGTATTTAGATAGCTTGTGGAATGGGTAGCGCACGTGCCAATTCATGGGCGACTTGCTGCGCCGCCGTCGCTAAATCTTCGGCAGGAAGGGGTAAGTTTTGCAATGTGAGATGCCAATCATCCACTTCTCGGCGTAAATGTGCCACCCACAGCGTCGTGCAATCACGTGGCAGTTGCTTTAGATTGACTTCAAAACATCGATTGCCTTCATCATCGCTTAGATGAATCTCGCCTTTTTTGACTCTTGAAAACGGATGACCGTGGTAAGAGTTGGCTATCATAGCAATATGGGTGATATGTGCTGGGATTTTATCTAAGTAAAGCCTGATTTGCTCTTGGTCAAGAGGTGCCAAATACATCGCTTGTTCGCCGCGATCTTTGCCATTGAGACTGTCGCCTTGATGTTTCACTGATTCCGCTTTATCGCGCAATTTTTTGAACCAAACGATATCACTGATGGTGCAATTGTCGTCATATAGTACGCAAGCCAAATCAATATCAATAGCGCTCTGGTTTTTTTTAAAGCGCTTAAACATGCCTTTTGGCTCAATCTTGGTAAATTCATAGTTTAGCGCAAAAAATAAGGTTCCAGCATCTAAGCCCAGTCCTCTTAAACTGTCTGACAGTAATGGCAATGAGGCAGTGGTCGGCATAACATTCCTTATCTACTTTCGTTCTTCATTTTTAAATAGTGGTAATCGTCTGAATACGGTTAAATTTGAGCGTCATTACCCGCAGTTATTATTTATGATCAAAAAACTTATCTAATACGGCTTGATGTAACAATGCTGGTTTGGCATTCAATAAACCATTGCCAAAACCACGCAACCACCAAACCAGTTGTGAAGTTAGGTTAACGGTGGCTTGAATGGTGAGCGTGTCATCATCCAACGTAACAGTTTGATCGTCACTGAGCTTGCTCTCAGTCAGGCTTTTGCCCGCTTGTTTGGTGAATTGTAGCTCAATAGCGGTGTTTTTGCCATGATTAGGCAGCTCACCGAATAAAGGGTGGCTAAAGCCCATACCACCAGCATCCAAATAAGTATCGAGTTGGAAACTATCAGGTGTTTGTGCGGCACTTTCGAGAATATCAACGCTAGTAAATCGATGTAGGGCAAAGGTACGAATGGTAAAGTTTGGATCATCAGTACGAGTTGCCAGCAGATAAATAATCACACCGCGCTGGATAATAGCGATGGGATTCAAAAGGTATTCACTGGCCTGTGATTTATTGCTGCGGGTATAGCAGGCTTTGATTTGTAATTGATAAAATAGCGCATGGTAAATATTGTCTTTGCTATCCAAGTCAATATGCGGCGCGATTAATGGCTGAGTGGCAGGCTCGATACGCACTCTGTCGATCCATGAATGGGTGACTTTACTGTTTTTTAGCTGCCGCCTTGCCAAGTCAAACCACGGAAATAATTCATCTAAAATAACAGGTGGTAGTAGCTGAGTTAGATTGGCTTCAACCATATTAAAGGCGACTGCTTGCGATAGATTCATGTGCGGTAAGCTTTGGAGTGGCGCGTCATCACGCCAGCGCCAGCCTTGTGGGTTGGCGTTGTTTTTCTCTATGGGAAAGCGTTTTGCCAGCGCATTTAAGTCGCGCTGAACGGTGCGCAGGCTGATGTCAAAGCCTGCCATCATCAGCTGCTCGTAGATATGGGTTGTGCCCACCCAGCGGTTGCGCTGTAGTTGCGATAGCACTTGCCACTGGCGCGCCGTCGTCGCCGCGCCATGGCGATTATCGTTGTTATCTCCTGAGACATGACTGTCCGCTGCCGCTACAGTATTAGCTTGCTCAACAGAGTTCGTTTGAGCATGAGAGTGGTCGGCGTCAGTAGAATGTACAGTCATTAAGCGATAACCTTTATGAAATTACGAGTTGGCTTTTGTATAGCTTAGCGGAGCATTAACCATTCATCATCGCAGAAAAGCATCGTAGCGTCTAGGGCATGTCTTCAATTAGTACACTGACTTATTAATTGGTTTTGACACGGCTAAATTTCACTATAAATCAGTTTATAGGGCGTCAATGGGTGTTTTAGTGGCATTGTTATCGATACCTTGATTGATGCCTTGATCATCATTTATAACGACTTCGTTGTGCTCCGTCTTGTCTTTGCATTTTTCTTTTTTTCTCTTGCCCCGTTTTTTTTGACGTTTTGCTTTCTGCTTCTTTTTATCTTTCTTTTTGGGCTTTTTATCATCCATACCATCGTCATTGTTATCTTGATTTTCATCCCATAACATCAGACGACTTAAGACTTTGCCAAACAACGTGTCTTTACGATAGCGACCTTTTTTATTCATGGTATCGATAGGTAAGCCAGTCATCAGCGTCAATGCTTCGCTAAGTGTATAGACACCATAAATATGAAATTCGTTCGCTTTGACGGCAGCAATGATGTCGTCACGCAGCATGAGCTGTTTGACATTGGCCATTGGAATGACCACGCCTTGCTGCCCAGTCAATTCTTGCTCGCGGCATGCATCAAAGAATCCAGCGATTTTAGAGTTGATACCGCCAACCGCTTGCACTTCGCCCAATTGGTTCATAGAGCCAGTAATGGCAAATGACTGATCAATCGGTACGTTTGCTAAGGCAGATAGCAGCGCACAGCCTTCGCTGACGGTGGCACTATCGCCATCGATATGGGCGTAGCTTTGTTCAAAAGCGAGTGAAGCACTAAAGTTGAGCGCATGATGTTGGCTGAATAATGCGCGCAAATAGCTGGTCATAATCAGCATGCCTTTGGCGTGTAAACTACCGCCCAAATCTACATCACGCTCGATATCGAGAATCTCACCGGTACCGATATTTGGTTGGATGACGGCAGTCAAGCGGGCGGGCATGCCAAACTCGCTATCGGCATAGCTGACCACTGTCAGCGCATTGACTTGTCCGACCGCGCTGCCTGTAGTTTGAATAAGCTGCTGACCGTTTTTTAGCTCATCCCAATAGAGGTCACGCAGGTATCCTGAACGCTCGTCCATATCATCGATGGCTTGTGTGACATGATAGGCATTAACAATGTTTTTTCCGCTTAAATGCGCGTGGCGGTTAGACTCATGCAACAGCTTGATTAATAAATCACTGTGCAAGCTTAAGCGGTCTTGGTCTTCTGCTTGTAAGCTTAAATGCTCAAGTAAGGCAGCTTGCGCGCTACGATCAAATGGATAGAGATTGGCATAGTCAATGATATCAGCCATTTTCGCGACTAACGCCAATTCGTGCTCACTGCTGCGAGGCACGTCATCGTGAAAGTCGGCGCGTACTTTAAATACCGCATCAAACTCAGGCTCAAGCTCTAACAGCTCATAATATAAGTCTGCTTCACCAAGCAAAATCACTTTAACATCAAGGTCAATGGGGGCAGGTGCTAACGATAAGCTGCCTGTTAAAGTCAGCATTTGTTCAAGGCTTGAGAGTTTGATTTTGCGTGATTGTAGCGCGCGCTTGAGACCCTGCCAAGCATACGGATGCTCAAGTAAGTGACTCGCTTCTAATAGTAAATAACCACCATTAGCACGGTGTAGAGCACCCGCTCGAATCATACTGACATCAGTGGTGACCGTGCCCAACTGGGTGATTTGCTCGACATGACCCAACAAGTTCAAATGCGTTGGCAAGTCCTCAAAGATGACGGGTGCACCGTCGTCCGGCGTGTGGCTGACAATGACGTTGACCGCATAGCGACTTGGAGTTGTGGCCAAAACTGCTGTCACAAACTCTTCGTCATCGCCATTGACGATGCGCTCGACATGCGTAACCATGTCGGCAAATACGGTCTTGAGATAGTCAATGACCAACGGGTGACTGGCAAATTGCTCATAAACAGGGGCAAATAACGGTTGTAATGCACGACGTGCAATATTGCGATGCAGGGCTTCTATCGCATCATTGGCTTCGTCCTCTAACTGCTCTAACGCGATGGTCAACTGACTTAAGCGTTTTTGCATATGGTTTTTTTGGACAAAGTTATTTAACTCAGCTTCGTATTCACTATTGCCGTATTCAGTATTGTTTTCATTCTGCTCTGCATTCGTAGGATCATTATACTCAGTGCTAGAAATGCTCGCTTTGCTACTATTATCGCGCACGTATTTATTTTTATGGCTAGCAGATAATTTATGATCACCACCACTAGTTTCTGTCGCGAGTTGACTGGGATGTACAAATACCGCTTTATTATCAAAGGAGCGAAACGTCAACGCCAAATCATATTGTTTGCCTTCCGCATTGAGCACATCATAAGCCTGACTTTCTTTTTGATGTGTGTCATTTTTGATGGCTTCGATTTTGCTTTGATATTGGTCACTACGAAAGCGTTGGCTCAATCGTTTTTTGGCTTGTTGCCATAAGTGATTGACTTGCTGCTGCAATAAGGAGGCTTGCCCCGCAGGTAGTCGCAGCGCTAAAGGGGTACGTGGATCGGTGAAATTATGCACATATACCCAGTCGTCAGGTGTGGGTGCATCGGCGGCAATGCGCGTTAGCAAGCGGCTGATGACGGTGCGTTTGCCCAAGCCATTTTCACCAGCAGCAAACACATGATAGCCACTGGCTTTGATATCCAAAGCTGTTTGTAAGGCTTTTAGTGCACGCTGCTGACCAAAGCCAACGTCTAGATCTGGTGCCGTGCGAGTATCCGAGGGCAATTCATCAGGGTCGCTATAGCGTTTTAGTTGCTCAGCGGTGACAAGGCATCCATGCTTGATATCAATAAAGCATGGATGCGGTGCATTCGGTGTTGCTGATTTGGTACTTTTTAATTCAATGATGGGTGTTGCCATATTATTAGCGTCTTTTTTATTAGCGTCTCTTGATAATTGAGAGGTAGGGATGTGTGGCTGTTTGGTCATAGGTATAAATTATAGCGTTTGTAGAAAGTGGCGTAGTTATTAAGTGTTATTTAAGTTTGCTAATGAGTGCTAATACTTGGTTTTTTCTAGTTAATTTGCATCGTTCATAAAAACATCTTACAAGATAAAACGGTGTTTTAAATAAATCATTAAAAGCAGTTTTGTATCATTAGCAGGCTCTGTTAAAAACGCCTATATAAGCAATCATTCATCATCCATTTAAGGCGATTAAAGAACAATAACGCCTCAATATAGGCTCAGATAGTATAAGATGTCTCACATTGGCGCAATCTGCAACTATTCAATGGGCAGACTGCATGATAAAATAGACGGTTCACATGTCAAAACTGGATAACTCGTTGTATGTCAGACTTTACTAAAACATCTTCATCCTCTGCTAACACGGGCAATATCCGTATTGATCCGACTGGCTTTGTAAAGCTTGGCGCACAGCTGCCAGCGCTGGCGAATACCTTGGCACAAGCGGTCAATGAGCTCAAGTTATCATTGAGTGAGACGCAGCAGCGCACATTATTATTGTACTTAGACCAGCTTTTGTTGTGGAATAAAGCGTATAATCTGACCGCCATCACTGATCCAGAAGAGGCGTTAATCAAACATATAATCGATTGTTTGGCTATTATAACGCATTTACCGTCAGGGTCACTGTTAGATATTGGCACAGGGGCAGGGATGCCAGCGGTTATCATTGCGATTTGTCAGCCAGAGCGTCAATGCACCGCACTTGATAGTAATCAGAAAAAAATTCGCTTTATTAAGCAAATTAGCAGCGAGCTTGGCTTGAATAATATGCAGCCAATTGCTTCTCGTATCGAGGCGCATGAAGCCAGCTATGACGTTGTGACTTCTAGAGCCTTTGCCAGTTTGATCGATTTTGTCGAAGTGGCTCAGCCGCGCTTAGCAGATAACGGTTACCTATGCGCGATGAAAGGCAAAGCGCCAAGCGATGAAGAACTACAAGCACTAGACAATGACTGGCATATTAAGACGATTAAGCTTAAAGTGCCTCGTTTACATGATAGTCGTCATTTAATTGAATTGTCCTATAAAAATGTCTAAGCTATGAACACCTTTTAAGTGATACGTGTCGGTGACACATGATTTTGTTGATATTTGAATGGCAAGATATTCAAAATATGGTGATATAAATCGTGCTAATTATATAGAGATGCTCATATTGTTTACGCTTATGAGTATGATGCTATGCAAAGTTTAGCGAAAAATTGATTGTGTAAGCCAAAAGTAAAATAACAGTAATAGACCCTAATTAAATTGAGTGAGTGTATGGAAATCATAGCAATTGCGAATCAAAAAGGCGGCGTGGGTAAAACCACGACGGCAGTGAATTTGACCGCCAGCTTGGCTGCGAAGCGCAAGCATGTACTGCTGATTGACTTAGACCCACAGGGTAATGCGACCAGTGGTACGGGTGTCGATAAGAATGAATTGGCACTGACGATAGCGGACGTATTATTGGATGGCTTGTCGCTGTCTGATGCTATTGTTACCAGTCCGGCGGGGTTTGATGTGATCGGTGCCAATCGTGATTTGGCTGGCATGGATATTACCTTGATGAATAAGACCGATAGTCATGAGCTGTTTAAAACAGCAATGGTGGCTTTGGTTAATGATCAGATAGCTGCTAAAAAACCTGCTTACGATTATGTGGTTATAGACTGTGCACCCAGCTTGAATTTGCTGACGATTAATGCGTTAGTTGCTACAGACAGCGTCATTATTCCGATGCAGTGCGAATATTATGCATTAGAAGGCTTGGCTGATTTGTCGCAGACGATAGAGCGTTTAACCGAGTTGAATCCAAAGCTATATATCCGCGGTGTGGTGAGAACATTATTTGATGCACGCAATACACTGGCTCGGGATGTGTCGGCCGAGCTTGAAGCGCACTTTGGCGATATTATGTATAAAACCCATATTCCAAGAAATATTCGTTTGGCAGAAGCGCCAGCGCATGGTTTGCCAGTTATCGCTTACGAGAGATGGTCAAAAGGTGCGCGCGCTTATCAAAAATTGGCGGCTGAAGTCATGAAACAAAGTGACTAATATGCATGTATGCATGTTTTTTAGCACCAGTGATAAAATGTCAGCACAAGCGACTAAACAGATATTGAACATTGAATGTCGTATTTATAAGTAATGAGTAAGCTGTATTAATAATTATTTGGCTTTTATTTTAGCGTTAGAGGATAGGTAATCATGGCGAAGAAAAGAGGGTTGGCTGCCAATCGAGGCTTAGATGCCTTATTGGGGTCAATCAAAAAAGAAAAGCAAATCACCGCCTCTGCCTTGCAAGACGATATGGCGGCGCGTGAGAGTACTTTGCCAGCTGAAACGATAAACGCTGATAGATTAAATATTAGCACGCCTGCTCAATCTGATAGTAATGAGACCAGTGAAAAACCAACGACCAAAGCTATCGCCTCTGACGCCACTACCAGCAGTCGAACCACACGGTCGCCGCGCACGATAAATAAAGTTACGACTAATAAGAGTCGTGTTAATGGAACAGATGCCATTGCCTCTGAAGACCAGATCAGCTTGGTGCAAATAGATGTCACGCGTTTGCAAGCAGGTAAGTATCAGCCACGCCGTGATATGAGTGAAACGGCGCTTGCAGAGCTGGCGTCTTCGATTGAGCAGCACGGTGTCATGCAACCGATCGTTATCCGTCCGTTATTGGCTAATGAAGACAAGAGTGAAGCATTCGTTACCCATGAGATCATTGCTGGTGAGCGCCGCTGGCGTGCAGCAAAAATGGCAGGTAAATCTGTCATTCCAGCGATTGAACGTGCTTTATCGGATGAGCTTGCCATCGCACTGGCCTTGATTGAAAATATCCAGCGTGAAGACTTGTCTGTGATTGAGCAGGCCGCCGCATTACAACGTTTTCATACTGAATTTGGTATGAGTCATGCGATGATTGCCGAAGTCGTTGGCAAGGCGCGCACCACCGTATCAAACCTGCTGCGTCTCAATCAGCTGCATGATACCGTCAAAGATCATTTGGCAAATAGCGCCCTAGATATGGGTCATGCGCGCACGCTCTTGGCATTATCCTCTGAGCAGCAGCCGATTATCGCGCAAAAAATTATCGACGGTGGTATGACGGTACGCGACGCTGAAAAGTTGGTTAAATCGATCTTGCAGCCTGCGCCTAAAGCCAATCGTGCTGAGCAAACGCAATCTCGTGAGGTTGAGCGCTTAACGCAAAGACTGACAGATATGTTAGGGGCTGAAGTCAAACTCAAACTCAAACACAAAAAAGATGGTCAAGGTAGTGTTGAGATATTTTTCCATAACCAAGATCAGTTAGCAGCTTTGATTAAGCACATAGAAGCACAGGCTTGATATCGCTAACGAGTTTGTCATGATGCTGTAAATTTAAGATATTTTGATAGCCGCTATTTTTATAAAAATATAAAAGAGAGTCAATATGTGGGAGTTGGTAAAAGCGGGTGGGTGGTTGATGACACCTATCGTGGTGTGCTCAATATTGGCATTGGTTATCATCATCGAGCGTAGTCATACCTTACAGTTTAATAAAGTTGCTCCGAGTAGATTGCGCGAACAGCTAATCACGCGCTTACGTGAGAATGGGGATATTGGTCGTACACAGTTGATGAATGTCAAAGAAAAAACACCTTTGGGAGATATTTTAGCGACAGGGCTGCTGTATCGTCAATATGGCTTAGACTCGATGACGATGCATATGCAAAACCGCGCTAGCGTACAAGTGCATCAGTTAGAAAAAAACATCAATATGCTTGGGACCATAGGGGCGATTGCGCCACTACTCGGTTTGTTAGGCACGGTGTTAGGCATTATTTCGTCGTTTTTGGCGATTACCGATGGGGCGATGCAAGACCCAACGATGCTTGCTGCTGGTGTGTCACAAGCGTTGATTACGACTGCTGCTGGTATGATCGTGGCTATTCCAGCACTGGTTGCCTATCGTTATTTTCAGCGCCGTATTATCGATATTAATGCCCAATTTGAGACGCAAGCGGGGCTCATGATTCAAGAGTTGTATGATTATCATTTGCTGGAAAATACGTCTGCTACTGGCTTGAATGTGCCTGCACATCGTGCGCCATCGGCTGACGTTGTAGATCACGAGTATGCAGTGGATGGGTTAAGCTCAAATAATGGTGTTGCCGTCACTTCTTAGCATTTCTTAGTATTTGTGACTGTTCAGCACGCCCTAATAATCCATCAAGCACATGAGTATTCAGTAAATTAAAGAGAGTGATATGCGCTTTAGAAAACCGACTGTTGAGCCGCTCGAAATTAACTTGACCCCGATGATTGATTGCTTGTTATTTTTGATTGTGTTTTTGCTGCTGGCAACATCGTTTAATCATTTTAGTCGTTTAAATATTATTCTTCCTGAAGCTGAAGGTGTTGCGCTGACAGAAGAGAAAAACAGTATCGAAGTGGCAGTACAAGAAGATGGCAGTTATCTGGTGAACGGTATTACGCTTGCCAGTAGTAATGAGGCAGAGTTGACCGGTATGCTACAACAAGAAGCTGGCAGTAATCGTGACATGCTATTTGTTATTGCTGCGGATGCCAATGCCACCCACCAATCAGTTGTGCGAGTGATGGACATTGCGGGTAAACTGGGGTTTTTGAATCTTAATATCAGTACGGTCGTGCCACTTGGTCAGCCGTTACCGCAGTAGCCTATAGCTACTTTAGTGCCATTGATAGATGCTCTTATAAAACTGCGATTTTAATGCAGTCCATTCATATTATGACCCCCAAATTGAGGCTTTTATGAGCCAAGCATATCAACCTGACTCTGCAAAAACTGCTGCTAAAAAACTATCAGCAGAGCCGTCAAACATACCTAAACATAAGACCTTGCTGCGTTTGCTGAGTTATCTAAAGCCATACTGGTGGGCATTAATGCTTACTGTGTTGGGCTTTGCGATTAATGCAGCGACAGAGATTTGGATTGCCAAATTACTTCAATACATCACCGATGCCATTAATCAGAACGATCAAAGCAAACAGGATTTATTTCCATTATTGATCATTGGTCTGTTTTTTGTCCGCGGTGTTGGTAGCTTTTTGGGTAATTATTATTCTGCTCTGGTCTCACGTAATTTGGTATATGAGCTGCGAGTGGAAGTCTTTAATAAATTGCTTCGTCTGCCAAGCTCTTTTTACTTAGCCAATCCTGCTGGTACCATTTCATCCAAGCTGATATTTGATGTTGAGCAAGTCACCGCAGCTAGTACAGACTCTATGAAGACGCTACTGCGTGATGGTCTGACAGTCGTCGCCTTGATAGGTTTCTTGCTTTATAGCAATTGGCGTTTGACGTTGATTTTATTCGTTGTGCTACCGCCAATATTGTGGCTTATTCGCATCGCCTCAAAGCGTTATCTAAAGTTGTCTAAAGGTATACAAGAGACGATGGGTGATGTCAGCCATATTACCAATGAAGTGATTGGTGGCTATCAGGTTGTCAAAAACTATGGCGGTCAAGTATACGAAGCCGCACGCTTCGATAAAACATCAAAAAAGAACTTACGCCAAGGCATGAAGGTCGTGGTGACCAACAGTATCAATACACCAGCAGTACAGCTGCTAATGGCTGTCGCCATGTCAGTTGTGGTGTGGCTTGCACTACGCCCGTCGGTGATCGACAATATCTCAGCGGGTGAGTTTATATCATATATCGCCGCTGCAGGTTTGCTCAGCAAGCCGGTACGCTCATTGACTGATATCAATCAAAAACTGCAAAAAGGTATCGCGGCAGGTGAGTCTATTTTTGCCTTGTTAGATGAGCCAGAAGAAACAGACACTGGTGTGCTTAGCCCTGCTTTGACGGGCGAAATCAAGCTGGATAATGTCAGTCTGATTTATCCTGACTCAACGGTCGCTTTGCGTGACTTTACGTTAGATGTAAAAGCGGGTGAGACGGTTGCATTGGTAGGGCGAAGTGGTGCTGGTAAGTCATCTTTAGTAAATTTACTGACGCGCACCTTATCGACCTCTTCTGGGCAAATTACCTTGGATGGTATACCGATTGAAGACATTAAGCTTGAGAGCTTACGGGCGCAGATTGCGATGGTCAATCAACAAGTAGTCCTGTTCAATACCACGGTATTTAACAATATTGCTTATGGTGGCTTAGCCAATAAAACCCAAGCGGAGGTTGAGCGCGCCGCAAAAGATGCCTTTGCTCATGATTTTATTATGAAAATGCCAAACGGCTATCAAAGTGAAATTGGTGCTGAAGGTTTGCAGCTGTCTGGCGGGCAGCGTCAGCGCTTATCGATTGCTCGTGCGCTATTAAAAGATGCACCGATTTTAATTTTAGATGAAGCAACCAGTGCGTTAGACAATGAATCAGAGTATTACATTCAGCAAGCGCTTGATAATGTGATGAAAGATCGTACCACATTAGTCATTGCACATCGACTGACCACCATTGAATCAGCCGATCGTATCGCCGTGTTAGACAGCGGTCAAATCGTCGAGTTAGGCACGCACGATGAGCTTATGCAATTGCAAGGTCATTATGCGCAAATGTATGAACGCGACTTTGAATAAAATTATCGGACTATTCTTTGAGCAGCTTTGACGTTCAAATCGTGCTAAGTTCAAGTTTAGCTGAATAGGTAAGTGGTCAATTATCATGAGTATTGAAACGACAGTGACGCGTGCCTGGCAACGTCAAGCCGCTTGGCTATGGCTATTGCTACCTGTTAGTTGGTTGTACGGACTTATCACCACGCTGCGTCGTCAAGCTTACAAAGCTGGACTGTTAGCAAGTTATCGTGCGCCTGTCCCCGTTATGGTGATCGGTAACATCAGCGTGGGCGGTAGTGGTAAAACGCCATTAATTATTGCTTTGGTTGATTATCTACAAGAACGGGGAATAAAGGTAGGTGTTATTAGTCGTGGTTATGGTGGTGATACCAGTCAAATGCCCGCTTTGGTCGATGCCACCAGTTTGCCCAATGTGGTAGGGGATGAGCCTTGTTTGATTGTTAATATGACAAATGCACCCATGGCAGTATGTCCTGATCGTAAGCAAGCAATTATGACCTTGTTAGCTGCCCATCCTGAGTTGCAATTCATTATTGCCGACGATGGCTTGCAGCATTATGCACTGCAACGTGACATTGAATGGATTGTGGTCGATTCGGCACGGGGCTTTGGTAATCAACAGCTCTTGCCAACAGGGTTTTTACGTGAGCCTATGTCACGCTTACAGGGGGCAACTGTCATCTATCATGAGCCACTAAAAACAGATTTAGTTGGTAATAACAAAGATAATAATAGTAGTCTGTATCGAGCCCATCGTTTGACAATGCACTTAGAGGCGAATGCTCTGCAACTCTTATGGCAACCTACTTTATCTTATTCTCAAATTGATATGCCTAAAAAGGGTTGTAGAGTGCATGCGGCGAGCGGTATTGGTTATCCGCAGCGGTTTTTTGATACTTTAAATTCGCTAGGCTTCGATGTCGTTGGACATGCTTATCCTGATCATTATGATTTTGAGTTGGCGGAATTATTGCAGTATACCGAATATCCAATCGTAGTCACCAGTAAAGATGCGGTAAAAATAAGAGCGTTGCTATCGAAAGCCACTACTGATAAAGCGCTGAATAATGAATATCAAGAGCTGATAAACAGACTATGGGTACTGCCAGTAACCGCCGAACTCTCTGACAGCTGTTATGATAATCTGCAGCAGCAGCTAAAGAAGCTAGGTATTGATATCGCAAACAATAACAGTACCAATAATAATACCAAAGCAAATAATAGATGATGCTTTAAACCGTATAAAAATTGCTATAGGAAACCCCATGTCGTCAGTAATTATACCCGCCAAAACTCATATTGTTATCCCTGCTCGTTTTAAGAGCACGAGGCTGCCTGGCAAGCCATTACTAGAGATACATGGTAAGCCGATGATTCTTTGGGTTGCTGAAAAGGCGCAAACAGCCCACTTCGCTGATGATATGTGTATTGCCACGGATGATGACGATATTGCCAAGGTATGCATGGATGCAGGGTTTGATGTGGTGATGACCAGTAGCGAGCATGCTTCAGGCACTGACCGTTTGGCAGAAGTTGCCGCCATCAAAGGGTGGGCTGACCATGATATCGTGGTCAACATGCAAGGCGATGAACCGTTAGTGCCACCGTTATTATTGGAGCAGGTAAAGGCGCTTTTGGTCGCAGACAGTGATAGCGTGATGGCGACTTTGTGTGAGCCTATCGATGACTATGAGACCTTTATGCGTCCATCAGTGGTCAAGGTTGTCAGTCAACACGCTAATGACTTGCAACGTGCGATTTATTTTAGCCGAGCACCCATTCCTTGTGATCGTGATGTCGTATTGTCCAATGATGATCATAGAAACCCACCAAAAAATGCTTATCGCCATTTAGGGTTATATGCTTATCGCGTCCGTTTATTACAGCAGTTTGTGCATTGGCCGCAAACGCCACTTGAGAGACTTGAGAGCCTAGAGCAGTTACGGGTTTTAGAAAATGGAGCGCAGATTGCTATTTCAGTTGCCGCTTGTCATCTACCTGCAGGGGTCGATACCCAAGAAGATTTAGACCGCTTAAATGCCATGAGTTTGACTGAATTTCAGAACCCCATTGGATAAATAGCCTAAGCAAAAATATTTCATCTAAAGCGTCATGAACACGCTATATCCTGAATAATCAAGCGAAGTTATAGGACGTTAGCTATGAGTGATAAGACGCAAAATACAGGCACAATGGATACTACAGACCACATTTATTTCGCCGCGTTATTGCCATGGCAGCAAAATCTGTGGTCGCAATTGACCAAGCGAGTTTTGACATCACAGCAATCTTTGCCACATGCACTATTAGCTGCTGGTATGCAGGGTATGGGCAAGCGAGCTTTTGTATGGCGTTTGGTTGCTTGGCTATTATGCCGTGAGCGTGATAGCCATCCCACAGGGGCTTGCGGCGCGTGCGAAAGTTGCCAATGGCTAAGATCTGGCACGCATCCAAGCTTACAGGTATTGCCACTGATCAGTATGCCAATCAGTGCAGACAATGCTGATAATAAAGAGAAATTAAGTAACGCTGCAAAGGATAAAAAATCATCCAAAACAGCTAATAATAGTGCTCTTAAGATTAAAGTGGATGATATCCGTAACTTGCAGCCTTTTATCTACCAAGGTGGTCAAGGGATGCGTATTTGTGTGTTAGACCATGCAGAGCAAATGACGATTGCCGCGGCCAACGCGCTACTCAAAACTTTGGAAGAACCACAAGCTAAAGTCCATTTATTTTTGATCAGCGATACTCCAGCACAACTACTGCCCACCATTAAAAGTCGGGTGCAGCAGTTGCCATTACAGACCATTCAGCCTGTAATCGCCGTTGACTATGTGACACAGGCACTTGGCTCTACGGTCAATCGTGAAGCGGTCGGAACGGCTGCGATTGAGCAGCTTATTCAATTGGCAAATGGGGCACCTTTGGCCGCGATAGCCATGGCACAAGCGCCATGGTATAGCAAACGTGCGCTATGGTTGACGACGTGGCAGGCATTGCGGAGCGGTAAACGTAGTAGTGTGGCAGCCAGTGACTATTGGCAAAACCAACTGAGTATCACAGAATTTATTCAGCTGTCTGAGCTGATGCTACTTGATATGCGCCGTGTTTGCTTAGGGCTTAATGAGCTTCAAAAAGACGTCAATCTATCCGCTGCCTTAGAAAAGTTTCCACCTGATAATAATGGCCTAGCACTTTTTTCTAATAGCTTGCAGCAGACAAAAATCGCTCTGCAACAAAATGTGCAAGAAAAATTTGCCTATGATAAGCTAATGCAAGAATTGGCTTGTTTATAAGAAAATCTGCCTCGATAGCAAATAAAAATACCAAACTTAATGAAGGAAGCTGACTATGGCCATGCCAGGACGCGGCGGGATATTAACCTGTCACATTGAAAATATCGAAATTTTATATGCCAGCTACTTGTCCTTTGTCAGTAATGGCGCATTATTTGTGCCATCCAATGACGCTCAGCAGCTAGGTAACGAGGTATTTATCGCCATCACTTTACCCAATTCTAGCGAGCGTTTGCCTATGAATGGCAAAGTAGTTTGGATCAACGCCAAAACTCAAGGTGGTCGACCGGCAGGTTTTGCGGTACAGATTGGAACTGATATTGCAGGTCAAAGAATTAAAAACGAAGTTGAGCGATTATTGGCGGGTAAAATAGATGGTTTGCAGTCCACGTATACCATGTAATTATTTATTATACTTGTAATGGTTTTGATGAGTGTTAGACGACTATTATTAAATAAACAGTATAAAAAAAGCCACCTTATATATCGATAAGGCGGCTTTTTTTATGAGCATAAGACTAGGGCGTGTCTTCATTTTAAAAATGGTGATAAAAGTTGCCGTCAAACAATAAAGGCAATGCCAATAATATCGAGATATCAATAAGCTGTTTGACTATCCTTGGCAAAATGTAGCCATTATTAGCCAATTTAGAGGACAATCGATTAAATTGAGGACACACCCTAAGTAAAACTATTATATCTTTTAATAGCGCGGTGGCACATACATATCATCTGGAATAGGCTCACGGTAGTATTCGTCATCACGTTTACGATCGGGTAATTCTACCTCATCACGTGGCACTTCCTTATAAGGAATTTGTTCGAGTAG
This sequence comes from Psychrobacter sp. TWP2-1-2, assembly GCF_049896785.1. Classification (NCBI taxonomy): domain Bacteria; kingdom Pseudomonadati; phylum Pseudomonadota; class Gammaproteobacteria; order Moraxellales; family Moraxellaceae; genus Psychrobacter; species Psychrobacter sp. TWP2-1-2. The sequence goes on from NZ_JAFCVA010000004.1 coordinate 230,182, forward strand.
ATGAGCAATACAGTTTAGCCTTGCGCGTTTTTTATTGTTACCTTCAACCACCCACCAAGGTGCTTCAGGGATATGCGTTCGCTCAAACATGGTCTCTTTAGCCTTGGTATAGTCTTCCCAACGGCGGCGTGATTGTAAGTCCATGGCTGAGAGCTTCCATTGCTTGAGCGGGTCATGAATACGGCTCATAAAGCGTGAATGCTGCTCATCATCAGTGATCGAAAACCAGTACTTCACCAAGCGAATACCTGAGCGGACTAGCATACGTTCAAACTCAGGCACCGACTGAAAAAATTCTTCATACTGTGTATCGGTACAAAACCCCATCACACGCTCAACCCCCACACGGTTATACCAACTGCGGTCAAACAGCACAATCTCACCAGCAGCAGGCAAATGGGCGACATAACGCTGAAAATACCATTGTGATTGCTCACGTTCCGTCGGTGCAGGTAGGGCAGCCACTCGACACACACGAGGATTTAAGCGCTGCGTGATACGCTTGATAGCGCCACCTTTACCCGCCGAATCACGACCCTCAAATATGACGACGATACGCTCACCGCGATCAACGACCCAGTCTTGCAACTTAATAAGCTCGCGCTGTAGCCTTACCAACTCTTGAAAGTACATACGACGATCAAGTCTTTCTTGCTCACTCATTTCGCGCCCATCAAAACGAAAGTCACGCACATAATCATCTATCTCGTTTTCTAACTCTTCATCATAAGTATCGATGAGGTCTTCGTGCATCTTACGACGCAACTGATCATTAAAAACCTCCTTATCCATACGCTCGATAAAACTGTGTTGCTCAGGTGAGCTAAGTTCCTGACGCTCTTGTGGCGTGAGGGATTTGGGATTGATGGACGAAGGTATCTTACCCATAAAAAACTCCTAATCAGTGTTGTTATGATTTTTATTGGTTATCCTCTTACTTTAGCATAACTACCGATAGAGCTATGCGTTGGCTACGTTTCATTATTGTGTTGTTAGCAAGACCGTGACTAACATCCAGTTTTGAGTAGTGAATGGGCATAAAAAAGCACCCTTTAATCCATCGATTAAAGAGTGCTTTAAAGTATTCATGCTAACTATTGACTGATAATACCAATCAAATAATAGCAGTCAAAGAGTTATTTCTCTAAGATACAAGTCACGCCCTGACCACCAGCTGCACAGATAGAGATTAGTGCACGACCTGAGCCTTTTTGATCCAATAGCTTCGCTGCAGTGGCTAGGATACGACCGCCCGTTGCGGCAAATGGATGACCCGCAGCTAACGACGAGCCATTCACGTTTAGCTTGCTACGATCGATAGAGCCTAGTGGTGCATCTAGTCCTAGACGCTCTTCACAGAATTTTTCATCTTCCCAAGCAGCTAGTGTTGATAACACTTGTGATGCAAAGGCTTCATGGATTTCATAAAAATCGAAATCTTGTAGTGTTAGACCTGCACGCTCAAGCATACGCGGTACGGCATAAGCAGGTGCCATTAATAGGCCTTCTGTGGTGCCAGATTTACCAATGAAATCAACGGCGGCCGTTTCTTGATGAACGATATAAGCCAATGGCTTAAGACCACGCTCTTTTGCCCACTCATCGGTTCCTAGTAGGACACAAGAGGCACCATCCGTTAATGGTGTAGAGTTGGCTGCTGTCATCGTTGGGTTGGCGTTCTTTTTACCAAACACAGGCTTTAATTTAGCCAGTTTTTCCAAAGTGGTATCTGGACGCAAGTTGTTATCGCGCGTCAGACCTTTGTATGGAGTGATTAGGTCGTCAAAGAATCCTTCATCATAAGCGCGCGCTAGGTTTTGATGACTGTTAAAAGCAAGCTCATCTTGTGCTTCGCGGCTGACATTCCACTCAAGAGTGGTGATGGCTTGATGGTCGCCCATTGATAGACCAGTGCGTGGTTCACCATTTTGTGGCGAATCGATTAAGTCTTTTGGATTTAGACCCATTAACGCTTTCAGGCGTTGTTTGTTGTCTTTAGCCGCGCCCAGTTTGATCAGTACTTTACGTAGACCATCACCAATCGCGATCGGTGCATCAGAGGTCGTGTCTACGCCGCCAGTAATTGCTGAATCGATAAGACCCAGTGCGATTTTATTGGCAGAAGCAAAAGTCGCTTGCAAGCCAGTACCGCAAGCTTGTGAGATATCGTAAGTTGGCGTATGTGGGTTGAGCGCTGTGTTAAGCGTGGCTTCGCGAGTTAGGTTGATGTCACGGCTTAGTTTCATGACGGCACCAGATACCACTTCACCCAACACTTCGTCTTGTAGATTATAGCGTTCAATCAAGCCATCTAATGCAGCTGTCAACATGTCGGTGTTGCTAACGTCAGCGTATGAACCGTTCGAGCGTGCAAATGGAATACGGTTGCCACCTAAGATAGCCACACGATTTTGACCAGCAACGGCTTTGGTTTTGCTGGTTTTTTTGGCAGCAGACGCTGGCTTTTTCGTAGTAGAAGCTGGTGATTTATCATTCGCTTCTGTGGTGCTAGAAGACTCTTTATTAGACGTGTCTGTAGCTGTCGTGCTTTTAGCTTTTTTAACAGCCATTTCTGTTTTGGCGCTGTCTGATTTATTATCAGTAGATTTTGATGCACTGGCTTTTACCACTGTGCTTTCAACAACAGGGCTATCAGGGTGATTGTTTTTATTACTCATAATATTATCCTTAAAAAATATGGGCAGAAGAAAAGAGGGTAACAATAGTAAAACTAATAATAAAAATGATTACATTAAATAATTCAATAATCGAAAATAAACAAGAAGCAAATATTATCACTTATTACGCAGCATAACTGTTTATGATAAGACGTTTTTACGACCTTACTGTATATCTTTGGCAAACTATGTGACGCTTATCTAAGGTCGGTATCCGCTTTGAAAGACATCAATATGACTTTCGTAGACTGGCTAGTATCGGTTATTGGCATTGCATAACGATAGATTTGATAATATATTGTTATCGATAATTGCATTTGCTATAACTTATAGGTCTGATTTTAGCACAATGTGGTGATTTTTAAATCCAGAAAAAGTGACCGTCTTGTATACTGGCTTGTTTACAGATTGTTGTAGACATTATCGGTTTTTGGACTTGTTTAAGATGGCAGTGTATAGTTAGGCCAGCTTTAGACTCATTTATTAAATATCAATGATTATGAGGTTATTGAGTCTATATAATAGGCACATTACATTTATTACTATTATTCTAACCGTTCGTTATAGGGATTATATTATGTCAGACCGTTATGGTGATTTTGTTCAGTCTTCTATTGGCAAAAAAGTGGCCAAAAATTTGGGTTTACCGTTACCTGTTACCCTTGATCGCTTCGAAAGCGGTGAGCCTTTAGTACGTGGTAGCGTATTGGTTGGTCGTGCTAATGGCGATGATAAAAGCGTCAGTGAGTCTGTTGCGCGAATTTTGTCAGACGTACATGCTGATGTTTATGTAAACAGCAGTGATGATATCAAAGATGCCCTTGCTGATGCAGGTGTCGAAGCAAAAGCCAATACGGGCGGCGATGATAAATTTAAAGTTTTGTTGTTTGATGCCAGCAATATTAGCAATGCCGATCAATTAAAAGAAGTGTATGAGTTCTTCCATACTGTCGCTCGTCGTGTAGAAAAGTCTGGTCGCGTCATTATTATTGGCCGCCCACCAGAAAATATCACTGACATTGATACAGCTTTGGCTCAGCGTGCGCTTGAAGGCTTTGTAAAGTCTGTCGGTAAAGAGTTCAAACGCGGTATTACGGCACAGCTTATCTATGTGGAAGACGGCGCAGAGCAAAATCTAGATTCGACTTTACGCTTTTTCACCTCAGCTCGTTCAGCTTATGTCTCAGGACAAGTCGTACGCGTTAGTAAAGGCAGTAATGTTGATGTCGATTGGACACAGCCTCTTGGCGGTAAAACCATGCTAGTAACTGGCGCAAGTCGCGGTATTGGTGAAGCAATTGCTCGTGTATTGGCTCGTGAAGGCGCTCACGTTATCTGCCTCGATGTACCGCAGCAACAAGCAGACCTACAAAAAGTCGCTAGCGAAATTAGTGGCTCAGTATTGACCGTCGACATCACCAGTGATGACGCTGGCAAACAAATCGCCGAAGCCGCACAAAAGCGTGGCGGATTAGATTCAATCATCCATAATGCTGGCGTCACTCGTGATAAGACTTTGGCAAACATGGACGAGAAAAAGTGGGACATGGTTATTAATATCAACCTAGGTAGTATTGCTAGGCTGAACCGCTATTTACTAGACAACGACGTATTAAAAGACAATGCACGTATCGTTTGTGTGTCATCGATTTCAGGTATCGCTGGCAACTTGGGTCAAACCAACTATGCCACCTCTAAAGCAGGGGTGATTGGTTTGGTTAATGCCACTGCCAAGCAGTTAGAAGACAACGCCAAAGGCATGACGATCAACGCCGTTGCTCCAGGGTTTATTGAAACGCAAATGACCGAAGCCATTCCATTTGCTATTCGTGAAGCGGGTCGCCGTATGAACTCTATGAGCCAAGGCGGCTTGCCAGTAGACGTGGCTGAGACCATCGCATGGTTTGCATCACCTGCTTCTGGTGGCTTAAATGGCAACATCGTTCGCGTTTGTGGTCAAAGCTTATTGGGTGCTTAATATCACTTTATAAGTAAGTGTCAATTATAAGTAAGTGTAAATGATGATTTAGATGATGATAAATGGTTGATATTAATCAGTGTTTTTAATTTTCCTCACATATGCTTACGAAAAAATTGCTCATAAATCGTAATAAAGCTGCCCAAGGGTGGCTTTTTTATGATAAAAACACAGAGAATCAGTAGCCAAATTGTTTTTTGCTGTGAGAGTTGCTTACATTGTCTAAAACCACGCCTATGAATTGTGCCTAATTTAGGCATAATACTGGTGGCATTGCTCAATGATAGGCTGTAACCAACAATGTCATAGCATCTTTAGATACACCAAGAAAATTTGCTCAAGCCCCACTTAGGATTTATTATGTCAGACAAACATTATGATGCGTTGCCGAAAGCGCATACGACCTATGCCAATATCGTTAAAAGTTTATTGCCTATTGGTAATAATGGCAAAATCAGTAAAGACCAATTGCCGCAAGCGACTTACTATGTGGACGATTTGCACATTGACCAAAGTAACTTAAACGATTATCGTAAAATTTGTGGTTTTGCAGATAATGGCAAAGTACCTATTACTTACTTTTCAGTGCTGTCTCAAACACTGCAAATGAATATGATGGTCAAAGAGCCATTTCCATTTGCTATGTTGGGTCTAGTGCACGTCGATAATAGTGTGACTCAGTATCGTCCTATCGGTGAGCGTGAAACGGTTGCTATGTCAGTCACCTTTGATAATTTGCGTGACCATGCTCAGGGTCAGCAGTTTGATTTTGTGACGACGGTCAAGTCAGAAGATAAGGTGATTTGGGAAGGTACTTCGACGTATCTATCACGCAGCAAAAAACCCATCAGCAGCAAAGACAAAAAAAGCACTCCACGTCCAATAACGGTCAAGCCATCAGTCAATCCAGAAGGCGTGCATAGTATCTTTGAAGTGCCAGAAGATATCGGTCGTCGTTATGCTTTTGTTTCAGGTGACTTTAACCTCATTCATCTCCATCCATTATCTGCGCGTGCGTTTGGCTTTCCTAAAGCGATTGCTCACGGCATGTGGTCAAAGGCCAAATGCCTTGCTATGATGGACGAGTTGCCGGATGCTTGTACGGTTGATGTGTCATTTAAACTGCCTATCTTTTTGCCAGCCGAAGTAGAGCTTATCGCTGATCCAGTGGCTGCACTTGAAGACACAGACGCTACCTGTGAGTTTGGCTTATTTAGTTCTAAAAATGACAAGCCGCATTTGGCAGGTACGGTTAAATTACAGAGTGGCCATGAGTAAAAGCCAGTAGAACGACTGTCATTTAACTAAAAAATATCCCAATATGGTCGATTCTTGATAGAAAAGTGATAGCGTTAACCTCGCTTGAAGTATTGCTTATACATCGACACGCGGTTGCTTCGTACTTATTTTAACTGGAATTGACCATAGTCAATATAACGAACAAATTTATAATTATGACTTCACATACCGCCGTACCAAACCCAGATCAACTGAATCATTCAGTAGCTATTGACACAGTATCGAATGCTGGCAATAGCGTTTTAGACAATGATGTTGATCTTAGTACTATTCTTGAGCCTTATTTTCGTCCTGATGACACTACCATTGTATGCGGTGCACTCAATGACGAAAAAGTGGTTGCCTTAGCGAAAGCTGGGGTTGAGTTAGTGATTAACTTACAGCCAGATGATGAATTGAGCTTTGATGAAGCCGCAGCGGTCGAGCGAGCTGGCATGCACTATGAGCATCTGCCTATTAACGGTGCTGCAGACTTAAAGCAGCTCAATATATTGGCATTTGATAATATATTGCGCCAACATCATGGCAAAAAAATGGCAGTGCATTGTGGCTCAGGCAATAGAGTGGGTGCCGCAATGGCGCTACGCGCAGGATGGCTACGGGGACGTAAAATGGACACCGCTATGGAACGTGGGCGCAGTCATGGCTTAACGAAGCTTGAGCAAGAAGTTCATAATCGTCTGTTGGTACCGCGCTAAGACCATAAAGATGACAACGTATTATTGAGCAGCATTGAATGACAGAGAGGCGACCACTAGGTTGCCTTTTTTATTAAGGCGCGTTGTTATTTTAAAAATGAGGACACGCCCTAGGAAAACGAAAAAATAACGAGTTAGTATTGAGATATTGAACAGTTACGCCTTAGCAAATAATGTATTTTTTATCATATGAACACTTAATATTAAGGGCTAAATAGTTTTTTACCGTTTAGCTATTTTATAGAAATGGAGCAGGGTAGCCATGATCGATAATAATAATAAAACCACGCAGATTTTTGATCAACAGATAAATATAACGTTGCAACAACGTTTGCAGCAAATACTCACTGACTTACAGCTAGATGATGCACCAGCAGGGGGTGCCGTGGTTGTCTATCAGGCAGGAGAATGTATTGCACAGGCGAGTGTGGGGATGGCACGTCCAGAGATGCCATGGCAGCCTGATACTTTGGCGATTAACTTTTCGACGGGTAAAGGTATATTGGCGACGCTTGTACATATATTGGTTTCGCAGCAGATGCTTGATTATGACCAGCCTACTGCCCATTATTGGCGTGCATTTTCTGCACAGAATAAAGGGAATATTACGCTACGTAGCGTGATGTCGCATCAAGCCAACTTATTCTCAATTCAGAGTATCGATGTGGATAGCGAAGCTTTGCTTGATTGGGATCAAATGCTCAATAAAGTTGCCGCGATGCCAATCACAGAACCAGACTATGGCGAGCTATATGAAAGCGCTTATAGTGCTCTGGTCTATGGTTGGGTGTTGGGCGGTCTGATAGAAGCCGTTACTGAAATGTCTTTAGCTGAGGCATTGCGCCATTATCTCACTGAGCCTTTAGGTATTGCTGATAGTTGCTATTTTGGTGTACCAGAGAATAAAGTCAACCAAGTAGCAAGACTCGCCAAAGACTTCGAAGCATCAAATGAGGCTGGCTCACAACTGCGTAATAAACGTCATAAACCAACGCTCAAATCCGACTCACAAAGTACTTTACGTACTTATGCTAGTCTGCCTAGTTATGCTTGCTGGCAGCAGCAAGCTTTAATGGATGGCAAAGCGGCAGACCTAAGGTCAGATGATGAGCAAAATACTTTACCGATATTAGACACGGCTCATATTAATCGTTTGTACTTCAATACCAGTCAGCTTAATCTAAAAAACTATAAGGCGGCACTCATACCTGCTGGCAAACAAGCGATCGATTATCACAGTCGTGAGACACTACAGGCCGTTATTCCAGCAGCAAATGGTGTCGCTTCAGCTCAGGCATTGGCCACCATCTATGCCATGTTAGCCACTGGCGGAACATGGCAAGGACACACGTTTATTAATAGCGCCACTTTTGAGCAACTATCCAAACCGCAAGTCACAGGGCTAGATGCTGTCATGCCAGCAAACATGGAGTGGCGCTTGGGTTATCATCGGTTATTTAGTCTTTGTCAGCATACAGACAGTGAAAAAGTTGATGCAAACAAGCAAGGGTTTGGGCATATGGGCTATAACGGTTCGGTTGCTTGGTGTGACCCAGAGCGTCAATTGTCATTTGCCTTTATCCATAATTTTGACACCACGATGCTGAATGATGTCCGTCAGTTTGCACTAACGGAAGCGGTACTTAACTTAGTCGATTCAGAGCTTTCAAAGCGCTAAATAGCTCTATCGATCAGGTTAATGTGATTTATTCGGCGTCATTTTAAGCAACCTTGTGGCGCTAAGACCATGAATAAAGATTGACGCCAAAATGACAATTGAACAGACGACCCACAGTTTAAGCGCATCTTCATCACCGAAAAAACCTTGGTTGAGCGCATAAGATAAATAATATAGCGTACCAATACCACGGATGCCCAAAGCAGAGATGGCATACTTTTCAGTGTGTGCCATGTTTAGTCCTGATAAAGCAATAAACCCGCCAATGGGACGTATCAACAAGAGGAAAGTGAAGCTGACGATGTAAACACGCCATGTCAGCTCAACGCCCGACTGTAATCCTTGACCAAGAAACATGCCGAAAGTGACCAGCACTAGAGACATGAGTAAGCCTTCTGATTGTTCTGCAAAATCATGGAGCTTGTGGTGATAGCTATGCTCATGCTCTGAGCGGCGAAAGGCAAATGCCGCGATAAACACGGCGATAAAGCCATAACTATGTACAAATTCGGCAAGTCCATAAGCCACTAACGTTAGTGCAATGACCACATAGCCTTGAGAAATAGTGGTGTTTTGGCTGTATTTTGAAAATACCAGCTTGGCCATAATTTTACCAACGACAATCCCCACCACCAGCCCAGCACCAATTTTCCATAAGACATCATGAGTGAACCATGACCAGAGCATCTCGAGGGTAAAGGAATTGCCTTGGCTAAAGGCTTCCGCTATTTTTATGGCCAAATAAACAAATGGGAAAGCCAGTCCGTCATTCAATCCTGCTTCTGACGTTAATGTAAAGCGAGGTGTGTCTTCGCGACCTGTATTGGGTGGCCCTACTTGAATACTAGAAGCCAATACAGGATCGGTTGGAGCCAATACTGCGCCCAGCAATATAGCGGCTCCCAGACTGAGACCAAATGCATAGTAGCCTAGCACCGCCATCGCAAAGATGCCAATCGGCATGGTAATAAGCAACAGACGCACGGTCGGTCGCCACAATTGCCAAGACAGCTTCGTATCAATTTTGATACCAGCACCAACCAAGGATATGAGCACCACAATTTCGGTTAATTTTTCGATAATTAAGCCGTTATTCATAGGGTCTAAAAATGATAAGGTCGTCCACCAGTACCCCATCAGCAGCCCAAAGCTGACCTGCAACATAGGCAAAGAGATAGGCGTGCGCTTAAATATAATGGGGAATAACGCCCCCAGTAAAAAAGCGATACCGCAGACCAATAAAAATAAATTGTAGTTTTCAATCATAAGGTAGGTGCACGCTGTTATGTTTATCTTAAAAAGTTAAAGTGAGGTCATATTTACTAGTCCATTATAATGACGCTAAAAAATAATGATTACCGCAAAAAATCGTTATCAAAACGACATATGCGTTGTTTTTTGGTGAAAAAAAAGCCTGCATAGCGCAGGCTTAATAGATTTTTACCAATATACTTTAACGATTAATAATTGAAGGCTTAACGCTCAACTTGACTCACGTCACGTACCGCACCAGTATCGGCACTGGTAGTCATAGCAGCATAGGCACGTAGCGCAGGGGTCACATGACGGTCACGGCTTACAGGCTTCCACGCATCGCGGCCACGAGCTTCCATCGCCTCGCGGCGAGTGGCCAAATCGGCATCACTGACTTGCATGTTAATCGTACGATTAGGAATGTCGATATGGATGGTATCGCCTTCTTCAACCAAGCCAATTGCGCCACCTTCCGCTGCTTCTGGGCTTGCATGACCAATGGATAAACCTGATGTTCCACCAGAGAAACGACCGTCAGTTAGTAGGGCGCATTCTTTACCCAAGCCTTTAGACTTAAGGTAAGTCGTTGGATAAAGCATCTCTTGCATGCCAGGGCCACCTTTAGGGCCTTCATAGCGGATAATGACCACATCACCTGCCACGATCTCATCAGCCAATACCGCAGCAACAGCATCATCTTGCGATTCAAATAGGCGCGCGCGACCAGTGAATACTAGGATGCTGTCATCCACACCTGCGGTTTTGACTACACAGCCACGCTCAGCGATATTGCCATACAATACGGCCAAACCACCATCTGTAGAATAGGCATGTTGGGCACTACGGATGCAACCTGACTCACGGTTGACGTCAAGGTTTGACCATTCTTTTGATTGTGAAAATGCCTCAGTGGTACGTATGCCACCCGGTGCTGCAAGGAAGCGTGCGCGTGCCTCTTGATTATCAGGATTCATGATATCCCACTTATCAATCGCGGCTTTCATCGTTGGACTATGGATGGTCGGTACGTCAGTCTTCAGTAATCCAGCACGATCAAGCTCGGCCAATAAGGCAAAGACACCGCCAGCACGATGCACATCTTCCATATGGTATTTCTGCGAGGCAGGGGCGACTTTTGCAAGGCAAGGTACACCGCGACTTAGACGATCGATATCTGACATTTTGAAATCGACTTCTGCTTCGTTAGCAGCCGCTAACAGATGCAAAATAGTATTGGTTGAGCCACCCATCGCGATATCTAAGGTCATTGCGTTTTCGAAAGCGGCTTTGCTAGCGATGGAGCGTGGCAATACTGAATCATCATCTTGCTCATAGCGACGTTTGGCAAGTGAGACAATGGTGCGTCCTGCTTCTAAAAATAGCTCACGACGCAATGAATGAGTTGCCAATAGTGAGCCATTACCCGGTAATGCCAAGCCCAACGCTTCGGTTAAGCAGTTCATTGAGTTAGCAGTAAACATACCAGAGCACGAACCACAAGTTGGGCAGGCTGAGGCTTCGATAGCGGCTACATCTTCATCACTAATGCTGTCATCAGCGGCATCCATCATCGCATCGACGAGGTCAAGCTTACGAATCGCACTACTGTCACTGCCATCAGTATTATGGCTCTTACCAACTGTGCTGGCTAAAATCTTGCCCGCTTCCATTGGGCCACCTGAAATAAACACTACTGGAATATTGAGGCGCATAGCAGCCATCAACATACCCGGCGTTATTTTATCGCAGTTGGAGATACAAACTAAGGCATCTGCGCAATGGGCATTGACCATATACTCGACCGAGTCGGCAATCAAATCGCGACTTGGCAGTGAGTACAACATACCGCTATGACCCATGGCAATACCATCATCGACTGCAATGGTGTTGAATTCTTTAGCCACGCCGCCTGCTTGTTCAATCTCACGTGCGACTAGTTGCCCCAAGTCTTTTAGATGCACATGGCCGGGTACGAACTGGGTAAACGAGTTGGCAATCGCAATGATTGGTTTACCAAAGTCGCCATCAGTCATGCCAGTCGCACGCCATAATGCGCGCGCGCCTGCCATATTACGGCCGCCAGTAGAGGTTTTTGAGCGATAATCCATGTGATGTTCCTTACAAATAGGCGAGGTTTGTGAAAATGTGCACCCTCAATTTTAATATTGATAGTGTGCTTTTTATAAAATGCAAGGACTAGTGAATAATACTAAGTCGTTACCATACCATTAGATATGAGTCACTGAAAACTATGCATTGATAATGCCAAGTCAATAGTAGTCATAACATCGTAAGTATTTGGAAGAAAAGGTATTATTCGACGCGCTCTACTATCGCCGCCTCAAACCAAGGTAGCTCTATTTTGTCCGCTTCCAATTTAGCGATAACCACTAACGCATGAGTCGCTGGCAAGCATTGATAATCAGCGTTTGCTTCAATACGAAGTAGTTGCTCATTACCTTCAGCTTGTTCATCTATACTGATTAAGGTTTGCTTATTATTTTTGTAGAGTACATCGATACGACCAAAAAACTGCCAATCTTTAAAAGCGGCTGTAATAGCATCTGCTTCATTCTGGGTATAAAGTTGTTGGGTGTCTTTGCCCGTATTGGTCCAATGCAAGCGTACGGCTAACTGCAGCGCTTCGCTAAACACCACCAATGACCCGATGATTTTGACATGCCAAGGGCTGATGATTAGTGCTTCGTTAATACCAATCAGCTTGGCTGCTTCATGAGCGCTCATGGGCGTATTGAACTGTGACAGGAGGGCAGGTGTGAGCGGATTCGCTTGCTTAATCGCATCATTTAAACTGTCGTAATGATATAAAAACGGTAGTGGTAAATCCTGTGTGACCGTCTTTTTAGTGATTTTGCAATTGTGTATTTTCCAACCAATCGTCTTGTCGCTCAGTGCTTCGGCCAGAATGAGCGTGTTAGGTTCAATGCTTTGAGTGGGGGCTTGAGTCTCATTTTCAGTCTCAGTGCTGCTTGTTTTTTTTTCATTATTGAATACAGAGCCAGCTGTGACAGACGTTTGCGCTGCTTGAGCAGGTTCTGTATAAATGTTACTCATATTTGATTGAGTCGGCAAAGTAGACGAATCCATAAACGTAGTGTTGTTAAAGTAGAGGGTTAATATAACATTTAAAGCGCCTGACTCGCCAACCAAATTGGTGAGCTATCGTGATTAGCTTATGTATTGCTAATTTTTAATAACGAGTGCTATCGTATCGCAACTTGTGCTTAAACGACATTTCGTCCACTATATTACAGGTTGTCCCATCCCTTCTAAAAGCTGTCGAGCAACCAATAATCAAACAAATAAAGGAAAAAATAATGACCCAAGCCAATGAGCAAGCCGCGTATGACGATAACAATATCTTTGCCAAAATGCTAAACGGTGACATCCCATATCACAAAGTCTATGAAGATGATAAAACCCTTGCCTTTATGGATATCATGCCACAAGCAGAGGGGCATGTGCTGGTGATTCCTAAGCAAAAAGCCGTTGATTTGGCGGATCTTGAACCAGAGTATGCCACCGCGGTGTTAATGACCGCTAAAAAAGTCATGCAAGCACAGCGTCAAGTATTTGCGCGTGAAGGCATTATTCAGATGCAATTAAATGGTAGCGAGGCGGGTCAAACCGTTTTTCATTATCACGTGCATCTCATTCCATCGAGTATTCATGAGCTCGGTCGACATGCAGTGACCCAAGCTGATCACACAGAACTGGCTGAAACGGCAAAGCAACTTGCTGCTGCCATTACTGTTTAATAATAAAAAAACGAGATGTTTATCGAATTAACAAGCAAAACGTAAATTGTTCCAGAATAAAATAAAAAGGTCGCTAACAAGCGGCCTTTTTTATTACTTGGTAATAGTCATGTAACAATCGTTAAAGTCATGTTACAAGTTGGGCGCTTGTCTGGGGTTTTTGAGCATAGTGTGATAAAAATTGTATTTGTTTAACAATAACTGAGGCATTTTCGCCTTTGTGAGTCACTTTTTATAAAAAAGGCACTGCTCCTTCTGATTATTAATCTTGATATCGAAGATTATTTTTCATTGCTACTTTTTGGGGATATCACTTTCTATGAGTAAATTACCTCGCTCCACTATTTTGTTGCCAGTTTTTGTACCGGCAGCAGCGATTATGCTGTTATTGGTGATTGGCACAGCCATCAACCCTGACGCTGCTGGCGAGCTGTTCAGCAAAGTTTTGGCATTTACCACCGACACTTTCGGCTGGTTTTATATGTTGGCAGTCGCCATATTTTTGATGTTTATCATCGCCTTGGCATTTTCGCCTTATGGCAGTATTAAATTGGGCCCTGACCATGCGGAGGCTGAGTATAAGTTTCTGGAATGGTTTGCCATGCTTTTTTCCGCAGGCTACGGTATCGCGCTATTGTTTTATGGCGTAGCAGAGCCCGTATTGCATTTTGCCAGTCCGCCACTTTCCACGCCGCAGACGATTGAAGCTGCCAAAGAAGCCATGCAAATTGCCTATTTCCATTGGGGTTTCCATATTTGGGCGATTTATGGCGTAGTAGGTTTGTCTCTGGCGTATTTCTCTTTTCGTCATGGCTTGCCATTGTCGGTACGCTCAACGCTATATCCATTAATCGGTGACAAAATCTATGGCCCTATCGGACATACTGTTGATGTGTTTGCGATCGTGGGTACGATGTTCGGTATCGCCACCAGCTTGGGTCTGTCGGTGGCGCAAATTAACGCGGGTCTAAATTATTTGCTACCAGAGATGGTGCCAGTTAATACAACGGTGCAGGTTATTATCATTGCTTTAGTAACAGCAGCTGCCTTGGTGTCCGTGTTGGCAGGTATGGACAAAGGCGTCAAGCGCTTGTCTATCTTAAACATGGTATTAGCAACGGCACTCATGTTATTTGTCTTTATCGTTGGTCCGTCGATTTTTATTCTCAATGCTTTCATGGAAAATACGGGCAGCTATCTGGGCAATATCGTTGAGCGTACTTTTAGCTTACAAGCGTACCAATCGAGTGATTGGATCGGTAGTTGGACACTATTTATTTTTGCATGGACAATTGCTTGGGCGCCTTTTGTGGGTCTGTTTATTGCCAAGATCAGTCGCGGCCGCACCATTCGTGAGTTTGTATTGGGCGTCATGTTAGTGCCAACGCTATTTACCTTCTTTTGGTTTTCGGTGTTTGGCGATACGGCACTGCATATGATTATGGTCGATGGTTACGACGCGCTGATTAGCGAAGTGCAAAACAACCAAGCAATTGCGTTATTTAAATTGCTAGAGAATTTACCATTCACGCAGATTGTCTCATCATTGACAGTACTGTTAATTATTACCTTTTTTGTGACGTCATCGGATTCAGGGTCATTAGTGATTGACTCGCTCGCTGCGGGTGGACGCAGTGATACGCCTTGGTGGCAGCGCTCGTTTTGGGTGGTAACCGAAGGGGCGGTCGCGGCGGTTCTACTTATCGCAGGCGGTCTAAGTGCACTACAAACAGCGGCTATCGTTAGTGCTTTACCGTTTGCAATCATTATATTAATTTCGACATTTGGTATGTGGCGTGCACTACGTATTGAAGGACATCGCAATCGAAGCCTAGCCAATGACAACCATCTGCCGCCGCATCTACTTAAGCTTGACGCATGGCGTGATCGTATTGACTATATCACCAATCAACCAACGCGAGATAAAGTGCTGGGTTATATCAAAGGTACGGTTTTATCATCGATGCATGAGGTGGCAGAGAAGTTTGCCGAAACAGGCTGGTTGCCTGATGTAAATTATGATGAGGTCAATAACCGTGCTGTATTGGAATTAAGACGCGGTGATAATGTAGAGTTCTGGTATGAAGTTCGTTTGTCAGAGCATGAAATTCCTGACTATTATACGGAAGATATGGCCAATGAATTACCACAAGAGCACCATCATCGTGCTGAGGTGTATTTGCGCCGTGGTGGTCAAACCTATGATTTATATGGCTATCAATCAGAGTCGGTGATTAACGATATTATTGATCAGTTCGAAAAATACCTACACTTCTTAAATGTGTCGCCAGATAGTTTGCCGTGGCGTATGCAGGAGCATGATGAGGACATCACACTAGAGCAGGGCAGTGTGTTTGATAAGTAAGGGTGCACTGTTGAAAGAGTCGTGTTTCTTAATGCAAGTTATTCACGTTAATAGCTTGCAATATGCGTACGATTCCTTAGAATAACGGCTTGTTTTTATTATCTTATTTTAATTAATGGCAAGCCGTTTTTTATGTCTACTGATTCTCCTGATTTACCGTCGTCTTTGCCCGTATCTGATCATCCCTTATTGCAGCCATTGAATATCGGCGGCCTGACGATTGAAAACCGCCTCATGGTTGCTCCTATGGCGGGCGTGACGGACAATCCTTTTCGGCGATTGTGTAAATCATTTGGTGCCGGTCATGCAGTGAGTGAAATGATTATCGCTGACACGGCGCTTTACGCGCGCAAAAAGTCCTTGTATCGTGCCAATTTTGACAATGAAATTGCACCTATTTCAGCGCAAATTGCAGGGGCTGAGCCTGATAAATTGGCAGAAGCGGCACGCTATCAGATTGATAATGGCGCGCAAATTATTGATATCAATATGGGCTGTCCTGCCAAAAAAGTCTGCCGTAGGCTGGCAGGTTCTGCACTGTTACAAGACGAAGATTTGGTCGCCCGTTTACTAGATGCGGCGGTAAATAGCGTAAATGCCCCCGTGACCTTAAAAACGCGATTGGGCTATGAGAATGGTCGTGAGAATATCTTGCGTGTGGCGAAGCGTGCTGAGCAAGCAGGTATTGCGGCGATTGCCATTCACGGACGCACGCGTGAGGATATGTATACAGGTGAGGCGCGTTATGAGCTGATACGCGAAGTTAAAGAAAGCATCAACATTCCCGTCATTGCCAATGGTGATATCGATAGCGCGCAAAAAGCCCAGCGTGTTTATGAGCTGACAGGCTGTGATGCTGTGATGATTGGGCGTGCTGCCCAAGGACAACCGTGGATATTCCGCGATATCGAGCACTTCTTACGCACTGGTGAGAGTCTTGATGCACCGAGCGTCAGCCAGATAAAAGAGATTGTACTGGCGCATTTGCAAGAGCTATATGACTTTTATGGTGAGTACTCTGGCTGCCGTATCGCTCGCAAGCACATTGCTTGGTATACCACAGGCATTCCTAATTCTAATGCTTTTCGCCAAGCAATGTATGGCGAAGAAAGCACCGCTGGACAGTTTCGCGTGGTTGAAGATTTTTTGCAGGCGCACGAATAGTAAGTGAGCAGAGGGTTCATGCTAAGCGTCTGTTAAATGATAAAAAATCTTTAAAGCTCGTCCACTTTAGCGGTATGTGGTTCTTTTTTGAGTACTGTATTTTCTTTTTGCCAAGGGAATTTGCCTTCTAATTCTACTTGTAGTGACAAGCTCAAAAAAGTCCGAATGAGTACGATAAAACCTAGTACTAGGACGCTGCGTAACGTCGGTTCTGTGACGACAGTCGCCATAATATCAGCGGCGATGAGGACTTCTAATCCTAACAAAATAGATTTACCGACGGTTTGTCTGATTTCGATATAGGTCTCGTGATTAAAACCACTGGTTAGGCGAATCCCTCGATAAAAAGCAAAAAACAGTCCAAAAAACATGATAAGTACGCCTATGATCTCGACTATCTTAGCAATTAAATCAATGTAATGAGCTAGAGTTGCAATCAAAACAGATACTCCTTATCGATATTCGGTGAAAAGCGTAAGTCTAAGCAATACTGCGATTATACGTTTATCAATCCTTATAATCGTCAAATTATCTGGCTGAGACGGCGGTTTTGTTCACTTTAAGCCATAATTTTTTGCTATGCTGTAATCGAACATTCATAGGCATAGAAACAACAAAAAGGATTTTTTATGGCCAATCCCTCAAAAAAAGCAATCAACAAAGCGGTCAAAGATAAGCATATCATTATCACAGGGGCATCAAGCGGTATTGGTGAGCGTACAGCGTATTTACTTAGTGAATGCGGTGCGCATGTTATCTTATTAGCACGCACCGAAGACAAACTAAAAGCCGTTAAAGAAAGTATCGAGGAGCTTGGTGGCAATGCCAGTTATTACCCTTGTGATTTGACCAATATGGATGATATCGAAAAAGTTAGCACGCAAATTTTGGCAGATTTCGGACATGTTGATGTTTTAGTCAATAACGCTGGTCGTTCAATTCGGCGCTCGGTTCACGAGTCTATTAATCGTTTCCATGATTTTGAGCGTACTATGGATATCAATTACTTTGGCGCGGTTAAAATAGTTCTTGGGTTTTTGCCGACGATGATTGAACGCCAGACTGGTCAAATTGTGAATATCTCCTCTATTGGCGTATTGGCAAACAGTCCGCGTTTTGCCGCTTATGTCGCCTCAAAATCGGCATTGGATGCTTTTAGCCGCTGCTTAGCTGCTGAAGTGAAGGGCGATAATGTGACGATCACCAATATCTTTATGCCATTGGTACGCACGCCGATGATTGAGCCTACTAAGTTGTACCGCTACATGCCTGCGCTTATGCCTGATGAAGCAGCGATGATGGTTGCTAAAGCGATTGTCCATAAACCAAACAGTATTGCCAGCAACATGGGTAAATTTGCGTCAGCTACTTATTCATTGGCACCAGCAATCAACGTTGGTATTCAGTCGATGGGTTATCGTATTTTTCCAAGCACTCGCGCTGGACTGACTACCGATAAGAAGCCAAACCTTGCTCAGCGTGCCTTTGCCAGAATACTTCCTGGTGAGCATCATTAGAATAGGCTGTATATGAGCCTTGATTTAGAATAAAAAAGGACGCTGCGGTGTCCTTTTTTAACGCCTTAAAAATTATTATTGTTGATACAAAAGAGGAGAGAGGGCAGTAGCAGCCTTTTGTTCTTAACGCTTTATTATGATCAACACCTATTTATAACTGTCTACCATCATCACTCTTATGAGAACTAAAGTGTCTTCAACTCAAATTTAGATTTAGATGTGGCATGGACATTAGGTCATAAGTTGTTTTGGGTCATAAATGAGTCAATCATGGCAGCTCAAATCGTGATTGCCATGATGTTATATCCTGTATGAGTCAGGATAATGTTTAAGGCATATGTCAGTTGGCTTATCATTAAAGCTCCGCCTCTAACGCTTATGTCCTGTAAAGTACTTTAACCACATGCCAGCCAAATTTGGTTTTTACTAAATGTGGGGTGAAGAGTTTGCCGCTAAAGCAGATTTTATCAAATGGCGGTACCATGTCGCCTTGTTGAAACTCACCCAAGCTGCCGCCTTTTTTACCTGATGGGCAGGTTGAATGTCGTTTCGCCAGCACATCGAACTTAGCGCCTTTTTGAAGCTTGGCAATAATATCTTCAGCCTGCTCTTTGTGTTTTACTAAAATGTGTAATGCGCTAGCTGTACGAGCCATAATGTAAACCTTTCATAAAATATCGATTATCGGGGCATTATATCACGGCTTATCTTGCTTACTAACTTCACTTGTATGCGCTACTTTCTCAAAAGTCATTATCTACACAGGGGCTACTATTTGGATGAGAATCGGTGTCTTTTGAATGTTGCTGTTATTACATCGGTGCAATGCATTTGGCAGATGTGCATGAGCAGATCAATCGCACCTTGATCTGAGCTAAGAATCATGGGTAGCTTACGAGCCCAATCAAGCCTAATAGTTAAGCATTAAGCGCTTTGCTAACTTTTTAATATCGTTATTCCCAACAGGATCTAGTGATTTGGCATACCATAATGATCTGCGATTAGCTCAACAGTGCGCGATTGGGCGCGGCGCGAATGACCTTGGACAACCAACATGACCTCGTCGACTCCTGTCTGCTCCTGAAGACTCTCTAAACTTTTTGTGACCTCGGCAGCAGTGCCATGCAGGGTTTGATCGGTATACTGCTCAATAATCTGATGCACTTGCGTATTGCCTTGAAAAGCCGCCACTTCATCAGGTGGCAGTAGGGCAAAAGGCTTACGTTGGAACATTCTTAACATTGCCATAGCAGAGGATGTTGACTGGCGACGTGCCTCTATAGGATCTTCATCTGCAATTGCACCAATACTGACCAAACTATATGGCTTGGCTAGAATTTTTGAAGGACGGAAATTCTCTCGGTAAATGCGCATGGCACTTAAGACATCAGCATTGCCAAACTGCAAAGCGAAGGCATAGGGTTTGCCAAGCTGTGCTGCCAAATGAGCTGAGTAAGTCGAGGACCCCAAGATCCAGATATCCGCAGCAGTCTTTGATGGGGGTACTCGGTTTTGCTCGGCTTGCCATGGACCTGGCACCGAATGAACCGCATTATAAGGATGGTCTTTTGGAAAATTGTTTTCTAAAAAGCCCAACAATTCTGCAACTTGCTGAGGAAATTCATCGTTCGCCGCCTGATGCCGACGCAAAGCTGACGCCGTTGCGCCATCGGTACCCGGCGCTCTTCCCAAACCAAGATCGATACGTCCTGGCGCCATCGCATCGAGCATACCAAATTGTTCAGCAACAACCAAAGGCACATGATTGGGTAGCATGATGCCGCCTGCACCAAGTCTAATGCGCTCAGTTTCCCCAGTCAGCCGAGCCACCATCATCTGCGGCGAAGGCACCGAAGCACCAGGCATGGCATGATGTTCAGACATCCAAAACCGCTGAAACCCTCTTTTATCCGCCAGTTTTGCAAGCGCAATCATCTCTTGAATGGTGTTCTCTGCTGTATGACCAACACCGGTAAAGGCATTGTCGAGCACTGAGAGAACGAAAGGGGCGCTACCTGAATGATTTGGCATATTCATAAATGATCTCATTTTTACCGTATTGATTATGCATGGCAACACACTTTGGGTATTGCCATACAGAGAAGATTTAAAAATCCAGCTATCAAGTACTAGAATTTATAGAGCTGCCCATCATCAGGAACAAGCGCTCGTTGTTTATCCAGATGTTTTTCCTCGATAAAGCGGCGCAGCTCTGCCTTGGTGAGAGTGGCATGATTGACCGTATCCATGTGCACGCTAACAATCTGCGCATTAGGAGAGAATTTATAGGCACGGTATACATCGTCTTTACCCATGATGATAGAGTCATCCACAAAGGTAGTCAGCTTGGCATAGCCTGCATTCAGGATGACGGCATCAGGTTTGTAGTGAGTAAGTGTACTCTCTACTTCCTTATTCCAAATGGTATCCCCTGCGACATAAACGGTCTTGTAGTTTGGTTTCTGGAATACAATCCCCATCGTTTTGCCCAGCACTTCAGCTAATGGCGCCACTTTGTACATCTCATCAGTACCATGCTGTCCGATGGTTTTATTGATCTTAGTGCCTTTAAACACAACGCCTTGTTCGGTTAATATTCTGACATCGGTAAAACCATCTTTACGTACGATTGCCGCATCGGCTGCATCTTGGGTGAAAATTGGCATGTCACGAGGCACAAGGTTACGTGCAGCTTCATCCCAATGATCATCATGTAAGTGGGTCAAAATAATGGCATCAGCCTTAAGCACTTCGTCAACAGACATCGGCAGATCGACCATTGGATAGCGTATTTGGCTATTTACTGTGCCATCAAACCCTGGATAAGCGTTTTTAGCCGCTAGCATCGGATCCACTAAAAAAGTGGTGCCGTCATAATCAAGCTTGATCGTGGCATTACGGATTTGCTGAAATTCAACGGTATTGGTCGCTGTCTGTTTTACCGCGTTAGAATTTGCTGCTGGACTGGCAAAGGTGGTGCATGCCGTTAACAACATGACGCCACTTAACATTGTGGTGCCAGTCAGTGATTTTACTATATTCATAATAGTTACCTTATTGAGGAAATTCTTCTTAATGGGAATAGGGTTTAAGAGTCTATTTAATGACTAAATCGTGGCTTGATTAACAACTCTGAATTAACGTGCAATCCACGTTTGGGTATCAATCACTTCGCCATATAGAAACTCAATCGCTGCCATGATGGTGGCATGAGCCTGAGCAGCAGGTACTTTCGTACCATTAAACTCAAGATCAAGCGTGGCACAGGCATCATGGACGGTAGTCGTGGTATAACCAAAGTCTACTGCCGCACGAACGGTGGCATCGACACACATGTGGCTCATGGCGCCAATCACAGTCACTTCTTTGATACCTTCTTTATCTAATAGCTCTTTCAGATTGGTCTCACGGAATGAATTGGGATAGTGCTTAGTGATGACGGCCTCACCCTCTATTGGTTTTACCTTTTCATTAATCTCTACACCATCGGTACCAGGCGTAAAGATCGGGGCGTCAGCAGGCATTTCATGACGGATATGAATGACGGTATGACCTTTTTCTCTCGCAGACGCAATCACCAAAGCGGCATTATCAGCGGCTTCGTTAATACCTACGAGTGCGAGTTTACCTTGTGGAAAATACTCATTTTGAATGTCGACAACGATCAGTGCTTGTGTGTTCATGATAATTCCTTTTTGTTTATGGAAGTGACTGTATAGACGTATATTTTACAAGTACTATGCTACACTAACGAGTGGCTACATCGACACATAAGAGGTTAATAACGACATATGAATCAAAAGTATGCTATTGAAATTGGCTTGATCGTCTATGAGAAAGCACAAATGGCCGCTGTTCTTGGCCTGACTGATTTACTGACGGTTGCCGGTAAACTCGCCGCCAAACGTCAAGATACAACCGATCTGCCTCTACAAGTAAGTCACTGGGAGATTAGCGGCGCTAAGCAGCAGCCTAAGCGCACTTTTTCGAGCAATCTTGATAGCGTAGGAAGATTAACAGCCGTCATCATTCCACCCACGTTAGAAGCACCGATTGCAAAGCAAGCGGCAGAACCTTGGCTAGAATGGCTGAAAGAGCAGCATTCGACAGGGGTGATACTGTCATCGGTCTGCGCCGGTGCTTTTTTACTGGGTGAAACAGGACTACTATCTAAGCGCAAGGCAACCACACATTGGGGCTATGTAGAGGATTTTAAGCAGCGTTTCCCTGATGTGGAGCTCGATGTCGATCGCATTATTATCGAAGACGGTGATATTGTGACCGCTGGTGGTGCGATGGCCTGGACAGATTTAGGATTAAGAATGGTTGATCGTTTTCTTGGTTCTCAGGTGATGAATGAAACCGCTCGTATGTTATTAATTGACCCCTCAAGGCGTGAACAATGTTATTACAGTGCTTTCTCACCCAACCTCACCCATGGAGACACAGCCATATTAAAAGTGCAGCATTGGCTACAAAGAACCAATGCACAAGATATCGATTTATCTACCTTAGCCGATTGCGCACAGTTAGAAGAGCGTACTTTTCTGCGTCGTTTTCATAAGGCAACGGGGATGACATCCACAGAATATTGTCAGCGATTACGCATCGGAGAAGCAAAAGACTTTTTACAGTTCTCATCATCTCCTGTTGAGCAAATAGCGTGGAAAGTTGGTTATAGTGATGCCAGTGCATTTCGTAAAATATTTAAGCGCATTGTTGGTTTGACACCAAGTGAGTATCGGCGCAGATTTAATACGAATAAGGCGTGATAGGTTTGGTTAATGATTTTTTTAAAGGTAGGCACATTGACTGCTTATAGGTAAGAGTTAAAGAATAAAACGGCCACTGATGTAGCCATAACCGTTTTATTTTTTAACTGTCATTAACGGGAAGATACTCCTTTAAAACGTAGTAAACGCAATGCATTCAGCGTGACCAGTACCGTAGCACCAGTATCCGCTAGCACAGCAATCCAAAGTCCTGTCACGCCAAGCACAGTGGTTATCAGAAATATGCCTTTTAACCCAAGTGCAAATATGACATTTTGATGGATATTTCTCATGGTGGCGCGGGATAAGGCAATAAGGTTAGCAACGTCCATTACGCGGCTTTTTAATAGGGCAATATCAGCCGTTTCGATGGCCACATCCGTGCCACTTCCCATCGCAATGCCAATATCTGCCGCTGCCAAAGCGGGTGCATCATTGATACCATCACCAATCATCGCTATTTTACTATTGCTTTGCATCTCACTGAGTAGACGTAGCTTGTCTTCAGGTAACAGCTCGGCCTGCCACTCTATATCTAACTGACTAGCAAGTGCTTTTGCCGTACGGCTATTGTCACCTGTGAGCATGACAGAACGCACGTTCATCTTATTAAGCTGGGCAATAGCTTGCTGTGCATCTTCTCGTAACTCATCACGTAGAGCGACCAATCCGAGCGCCTCCCTCGTGTGCTCATCAAACAAAATAGAAACCGTTTTACCATCATTTTGTAGCATCTCAATTTGAATCTGCTGCTCAGCTGGCAACATCACTTTCTCAGCGACGTAGACTGGTGAGCCGATGGCCAAAGAGCGTCCAGCGACAGTGGCATGAACGGCTTTGCCTGCCGTAGCAAAAGCATTAGAGGCATCCGGTATTACTACCTTAGCGGCTTTGGCATGATCCACAATAGCCCTAGCAAGCGGATGACTAGAGACGGAGTCAATACTCGCAAACAGTGACAGTAGTTTATCGTGACCCTCAGCAGCGGTATGCGCTGTTTTAAAACCAATAACATCGGTTACCCGTGGTTTTCCTTCAGTCAAAGTACCCGTTTTATCAAAAGCGACAGTACTGACCTGACCCACCAACTCCATGACATTACCGCCTTTGATAAGCAGTCCATGGCGCGTGCCGACAGCCAAACCTGAGGCAATAGCGGCAGGTGTTGACAGCACAAGGGCACAAGGACAAGCTATCAGTAATAGCGCCAAACCGCGATATAGCCATATTCCCCATTCTGCTCCCATCAGTAGAGGTGGGATAATAATGACCAGCGCTGCAATCGCCATAACGATAGGCGTATAGTAGTGGCTAAAGGTTTCAATAAAGCGTGCAGTCGGTGCTTTGGACGCTTGCGCCTGCTCCACAAGTTCAATAATACGCGCAATCGTATTATCTGCCGCTGTTTTTTCTACGCGTATTTGTAGTACCCCATCAACATTGATAGATCCAGCAAAGACCTCAGCGCCTGTGGTTTTGGCAACAGGAATAGATTCTCCTGTCACAGGTGACTCATCAAGGCTAGATATCCCTTGAATAATCACCCCATCAGCAGAAACTCTATCACCAGGACGCACGAGCACCTGATCATTCACTTGCAGTGAGGTCGCTGCTACCTGACGTTGTTTTCCTTGTGCGTCCAACAAGATAGCCGTCTTTGGCACTAGCGAGGATAACGCTCTGATGCCAGCGCGCGCACGATCAGCTGCGATGCTCTCTAAAAGCTCACCAACCGAAAATAGGAACACCACGGCAGCAGCTTCTTCTGCCTCTCCAATGATAAGGGCGCCGATAGCCGCAACAGACATGAGCATTTCAATTGAAAAAGGCGAACCTACTAACGCCAGTGCAAAAGCTTTACGGGCAAATGGTAGGACACCGATAGCCACAGCAGCAATAAAACCCCATGCACCATATTCAGGGAAAATTAAAGACAACATATATGCGGCACTCATCAAAAGCCCAGTACCAATAACCTGTTTGCCTTTTATGGTTTGCCACCAGCGCTGATTCTCTATCGCTGATTGACTCTCATCAGTGCTACTCTTCTCTTGTTGACCATTTAACGCTGATATACCGAACCCGAGACACTTAATGGTTTTTTCGATATCTTTAACATCAGTCGCTGCATCAGACGCCAAGATTAGCTCTAGCTTTTGGGTCGCAAAGTTTAACTGAACACCAGAGACGCCTGGCATACGTATGAGCGCCCGCTCAATTTTGCCAACACAACTGGCACAGTCCATACCTTCAATATGATATTGCATAGTTATTTATCCTCTTATTAAAGACATTATGAACCCTATAGTAGCTTCAGGGTCAAGGCTTTTAACGACAAAGAGATTTGATTTTTTATCAGCAAACCTTATAGTTACTTTATTGTTTTAGAGAATAGAAAATACTATTTAAGGAGATACACATGCTAATCAAAATTGGTGAACTTGCCACGCGCACAGGGGCGACGGTCGAAACCATTCGCTATTATGAGAAAGAGAGGTTATTACCAGAGCCTGCGCGTAGCCAAGGCAACTATCGTTTGTACAATGAGGCGCATTTTGAGCGTCTACAATTTATCCTGCACTGCCGTACGCTCGATATGACTTTGGATGAAGTACGAACCCTGCTTCAATATAGAGACAAACCTGATGAAAACTGCGGTGAGGTCAATGTACTATTGGATGAGCATATAGATGCGGTAGAGACACGTATGGAAGAGCTGATACAATTAAAGCAACATCTACTAGCGTTGCGGCAAAAATGCGCAAGTGAAGCGCTAGCTGAATCCTGCGGAATATTGCATGCGCTTGCCGATAATTCGTGTCATAGATAAAGTATTCATTTTGGTAACACTGTCCACTTTTCATACGTAAAAGTAGACATATCACCAAACGCGCGTGGTCAATAAATTCAAAATGATTCAGCCCATACTCCTTTCTGTCAAACAGATAGACTGCGCGTCTATCAGACTGATTCATTGCACTTGTGCAGGGAAGCCAGCCTTTGCTAAAGCAGCCGTCATCTGCTCAATATTTGCGATGGTGTCGATATTGACCACTTTGGCTACTAAATCAATATCAATTTTGGCGTTTGAGTCGATATCGTGAATGATGGCTGTCACACCACGAGCACAGCCGCCACATTTCATGTTTCCAATCCATAGTTTCATAGCCTTTCTCCAAATAAGTTTTTATTTCATCACTAAGCTTAAGCCTTGTCATGATGGTAAGGTCAAACATATTTTAAAAAAACAGGCTTGACCTTACCATCATGTCAACCTCTATGCTGTTGATAACAGATTGAACATGATAGAGGGTGTTATGAACTCAGAAAATAGTAAGTCTTATCTTTACAATGAAATATTGCCAATTGAGGGTATGACCTGTGCTTCCTGTGTGGGACGGGTGGAAAAAGTATTAAAAAAAGTTGAAGGTGTTGAAAATGCTGAGGTGAATCTAGCGACTGAAAACGCCATGATTTCCTCGTCTCAACCTTTAGACCTTATCGCAGTAACCAAAGCCGTAGAACGAGCCGGTTATAAGATCTTGGCCTCTCAGCCGATTGAGCTGTCGATAGAAGGTATGACTTGTGCTTCCTGTGTTGGACGGGTAGAAAAAGCCTTAAAAAAAGTCGAGGGCGTACAACAAGCAAACGTCAACCTTGCTACCGAACGAGCATGGATACAAGGCAACGCTCAAGTACAGAGCAGCGATTTGATTCAAGCCGTTAAAAAAGCAGGATACACGGCTAAGCAGATTGAGCAGAGTGTGAGTGTTCAACAGGATAAAAAAGCCACGGAACAGCAGCAGCTGAAACGAGATTTGACGATCTCTTTAATTCTAGCTGTGCCTGTTTTTATTCTAGAAATGGGGTCACATATGATTCCAGCTTTTCATATGTGGGTCATGGACAATATCGGCACGCAACAAAGCTGGCTGATTCAATTTGTTTTGACCACGCTGGTACTCATCTTTCCAGGGCGACGTTTTTATCAAAAAGGTATTCCAGCATTATGGCGCTTTGCTCCAGATATGAATTCATTGGTGGCTGTGGGCACACTGGCGGCCTATAGTTTTTCACTAGTCGCTACATTTACTCCACAAGTCCTACCTGAAGGCACTGTGAATGTTTATTACGAAGCGGCCGCTGTGATTGTAAGCTTAATTTTATTAGGGCGTTATTTTGAGGCAAAAGCCAAAGGGCGTACCTCTCAAGCCATTCAACATCTAGTGGGTATGCAAGCAAAAACAGCACGTGTTCACCACAATGGGCAAATGATTGAAGTGCCGATTGCAGAAGTGACCACAGAAACGATTGTTGAGATTCGTCCCGGTGAGCGTGTTCCAGTCGATGGTGAAGTCGTTGAAGGTCAAAGTTATATTGATGAATCCATGATTACAGGTGAACCCGTGCCTGTCAAAAAACAAGTCGGTGATCAAGTAGTCGGAGGAACGGTCAATCAGAATGGGACCTTGAATTTTCGGGCGACTGCTATCGGAGAATCGTCGGTATTGGCACAAATCATTCGCATGGTTGAACAGGCTCAAGGGTCTAAATTACCGATTCAGGCATTGGTTGATAAAGTCACTATGTGGTTTGTCCCCATGGTCATGCTCTTAGCAATGCTCACTTTTATAGTCTGGTTTATCTTTGGTCCTGACCCTGCGTTGACGTTTAGTCTCGTCAACGCCGTTGCCGTCCTAATCATTGCTTGTCCCTGTGCAATGGGATTGGCAACCCCTACATCCATAATGGTTGGTACAGGTCGCGGCGCAGAAATGGGCGTCTTATTCCGCAAAGGTGAAGCGTTACAAGCTTTACAGGAAGTAAAAGTCATTGCTGTCGATAAAACTGGCACATTGACTGAAGGCAAACCAACCTTAACAGACTTTTATGTCCAACCAGGGTTCGAACGTGAGCAAGTCTTGCGTATTGTGGCATCGGTTGAAGCAAAATCTGAACATCCCATTGCCCTAGCCATTGTTCATGCTGCAGAGCAACAAGATATCAGCTTATTACCGATTACCACTTTTGACTCTGTGACGGGATTTGGAATCAAAGCAGAAGTTGAAGGTCAAGCCGTTCATATTGGTGCTGATCGTTATATGCAGCAATTAGGACTTGATGTTACGCGCTTTAAAGACGAAGCCGCGCACTTAGGACAAGAAGCTAAAACCCCCATATATATTGCGATTGATCAGAAATTGGCTGCTATTATTGCCGTTGCAGATCCTATTAAAGACAGCACTTATGCCGCGATTGCAGGTTTACATCAACTGGGATTAAAAGTAGCAATGATTACAGGCGACAATCGCCATACTGCGCAAGCGATTGCCGCAAAATTACATATTGATCAAGTGATCGCAGAAGTGTTGCCTGATGGAAAAGTAGATGCGATACGTCAACTGCAGCAACAATATGGACGAGTGGCTTTTGTTGGTGATGGTATTAATGATGCACCCGCTCTTGCTCAAGCTGATGTCGGTCTGGCGATTGGGACAGGGACAGATGTGGCAATTGAAGCCGCAGATGTAGTGTTGATGTCGGGTAGTTTACAAGGGGTTCCTAATGCGATTGCTTTAAGTAAGGCCACCATCAAAAATATTCGACAAAATCTATTTTGGGCATTTTTCTATAATATTGCTCTGATTCCAATTGCCGCAGGGGTTTTATATCCAGCATTTGGAATTTTGTTGTCCTCCATTTTTGCAGCAGGCGCAATGGCCCTATCTTCTGTTTTTGTGCTAGGTAATGCCTTACGCTTAAAGTACTTTCAGGTGCCAACGATTAAAGAATAGATTGTACTAAGATAGGGTTAAAGTAGCTGTTTGGCTTTAACCCTTTTTATATCAGGAGGAAAGTTATGAATATCGGTCAAGCGTCAGAGCTATCGGGAATCTCTCCCAAAATGATCCGCTATTATGAACAAATCGGGTTGCTTGATGCCGTAAAACGCTCAAATTCAGGGTATCGAATGTATTCTAAACAAGATATAAAAGACTTATGCTTTTTGAGACAGGCTCGTGATTTAGGTTTTTCCTCCAAACAGATGAAAGAGTTGCTTGATTTGCGAAAAAATACAGATCGGCAGAGTGCTGATGTTAAACAATTAACACTGCAACATATCGTAACTTTGAACCAAAAAATAGCTCAATTACAAGATATGGTGAGCTTATTACAGATTTCTGCTGATCATTGCTCAGGTGATGCAAACGCAGATTGTGCCATACTAAAAGATCTTGAACAGAGTAAATAAAGTAAATTAGATATAATCTTACCTGTTTTTTATGCATATCTCAGTCTGAAAAAACATGTGTCTAAAAGAATACTTTCAGAAAAAATTAAGGCTATGGTACCCTAGTGAGGACTTGAATCTTTGGCTGTAGGCTATTAATAGCAATGGTTTTAGTTATTGAAGTGCCAGCGGTGTACTTCGTTGTGTACATGCAGTGAGCTTTTCGATGTTGAATCGCATTACTGCTACCTATTAAATAATTTAATAGGTAGCGCGATAGGTACTACACTAGTAATCACTATAAGTCATTCTCAAGAGCAATAGAAATGAGTAGCTTAGTCAATTACGATAAAAACATATCCGTTCAGCTTGCACCAGTTTCTTATAATGAGTTTGGCGTAATGTGCAGCTTGGAAGTAAAAACAGAGCTGATGTGCTTGGATTTTAAAAATGTTAATGAAGTAAATAGATATATGTCATACGAGAATATAACTTATCTGAAAAAACAACTTACAAAGCTGGATAATTTAGATCAGTATGAAGAGGAAGATGAACTAGTTTTTTCTATCTATCCTATTGATATGTTCTTCAGTATGGATATCTTTAAATCAAATGACTACTTGTTGTTTATCAAGCTAAGAGTGCCTGTTGGAGTTTATACAAACGGTAAAATTACAGGATATGACTTTGGTTTGGATTTTTCCGTTAGGGCAAGTGCTTTTAAATTATTTTTAGAGGACTTTCTCAATGATTGCCAAGAAATTTCGATTTCTTAATAACCTATCTGTAAGTGACGTGTGCTTATGGTGAACCAATCATATCATGTGCTTTCACCGGTTCGGTGCGCTATACAGGAGTCGAACTACTAGGGCGTGTCTTCAATTGGTTAAGCCATAAATAATAGTTACAATACCGCATCTATTGAGACGCTGCGAGAAGTACAAGTCATGGCAAGAACAGCACTAACAGATACGCTTTGGGATCAACTTCAATCAACGATGACACAGCATGGCTGCTATCAAACTCAAAACAGTCGAGAGGTCATGGAAGCCATACTGTGGAAGGTGCGCACAGGTGCGCCTTGGCGTGACATACCTAAAGAATTGTGTTCTTGGAAAACAGCTTATAGTCGCTTTAATCGCTGGTCGAAAACTGGCTTATGGGCGAATTTTTTTTTAGCTTACGAAAAGAAACTGATACGGAATGGGTATTCACAGACGGAAGCTATGTTCGCTGTCACCAGCATGCAAGTGGAGCTCGGCGTGGTGAAGATAGAGCAATTGGACGAAGCCGTGGCGGCGCAACTACAAAGATACACCTATCCTGTGATGCCGATGGATATCCGCTCCATTTTAAAATCACTGGGGGTGACGTCCACGACAGTCAAGTTGCAGGTGAATTGATTGACATGATTAGGCATGCAGATTACTTCATCGCTGATAAAGGCTATGATTCACAAGCGATCAGGGATAAAGCTTGCATGCATGACATGATTCCTATAATTCCCAAAAGAAGCAATACTAAAGCACCTAATCCAGAATTTGATAGCTACTTATACAAACTGCGCCATCTTGTTGAGAATATGTTCGCAAGGCTCAAACACTTTCGTAGTATCGCCACTCGCTATGAAAAGTTAGCTCGTAATTTTAAGTCAATGCTTTATCTGGCGTGTACTATCGTCCATTGTAAGATGAATTGAAGACACGCCCTAGTTTTAGATATGACTTTCATGACTATGAAATTGACAGTATAGGTTATGACCACTAAGCTGTTTGATTAAAATCTATAAGGTTTATCTCTACAGTTTGTTCAATATAACTCAAAGGTTGGTTTTTGATTTAATTACCAAAAGATCCAAAACCATCTATATAACCACCATACGGCTCTGCTATAGCATTCAGTAATGATTCAGTTTCTACTACATCATCATAGCTAGGAATCATGGATATTTTACAATAGCATGTAAAATCATCTTCTTCCTCTTCAATGCTGAAAGTAGTATTTGGTAAAGCTTCCTTAATTTTTTCTACTACTAAGATTCCAAAACTCTCAGATGGTACTGAGATAAAAAAATCTATTTCGATCATTTTTGTCAAATCTGTTCCATCATCTTTTAATCTTTGCAATGCATTCCCAGTATCATCATTCGGTAGTTCCTTATTCATCTTGATGTCCTTTGTTCATATTTAAAGTAATAGAGATATTAGAAAAGGCTATACCCCAAGGGAACCAGACGTTTCACCCCAAAAACCCATTAACAGACTACTTAAAACAGACTGCTATAATGGAACCACTTAAAACAGACTATAAAAAATTTAACACGACAACATCCTATCCTAGTTAACCAAATACCCGCCATAATATCCAAAATAATCCAGCCATAATGATGGCAATTACCAATAGCCGTTTCAGCCAATAGGGTATCAGCGGTTTTTTATAGCCTAAATCATTAAGCTGGCTGTCCACACCATTTTGTAGGCTCTTGAATCCTCGACTTTGCTTAGTTGTTTTGACGCGATTTTTTATCAGCTGTCCAGTTTCATCCTCAGCACCTTGCTCTCTATCAAAGCTAATAGCATGGTTAGGAATGCCTTGCTTGCTGGCGATAGTGTTGAGTTTTTGCTGCTGCTTTACCTTTAATTGTGTCTCATAGGCATCAATCCTATTCTTGGCGTCATCCATACTAATGCCTTCATCTGCCGCCAAAGTCTTGATCGCCATCACTAAATTGTTTTTTTCGATCATCATGATGACGTCTCTTGGCAGCTTTGGATTGACTGGTTTTGAGCTAGGGTCGGGGTTAAACATGACTGTCCTTATGGCGATATGAAAAATAGGCATCGATAGTGTTGATTATTATAACCATTTTACAGTAGTAATATTCAATCAAAAAAATACCGCAATCACGATAATGACTGCGGCATTTTAATAGCTATCCTTTATTAGCATTTCTGCCAATTTTTGATAGACTATAGGTCTTTCCAGCGTTGGATAGACTCTTTGATGACTTCTTTTGCTTCTGCAACATTGCCCCAAGATTCAACGACCGTAGTGCCTGGTTTTTTCAGATCTTTATAGTGGCTGAAATGGAACTCTAACTGGTTGATTAGCTGTTTTGGTAGATCAGCCAAGCTGTTATAAGCATTGCCTGTATCACGGTCGTCAGCAGGTACGACGACGATCTTATCATCGACTTCGCCATCATCAACGAATTTCATCACACCAATGACTTTGGCTTTTAAGAAAATACCAGTTGGTAGTGGCTGCTCAGTCAGCAATAACACATCAAGCTCATCACCATCTTCGTCAAGCGTTTGCGGGATAAAACCATAGTTACAAGGCTTAGCAAAAATCTGTGGATCAATACGATCAAGCTCAAATACCGCCAGTTCGCGATTCCACTCAATTTTATGGCTGCTACCAGCTGGGATTTCTACTACTACGTTGATAATGCCGCCGTCTACATCGCCTGCGTCCAAAATTTTATTAAAATCTGCCATAAAGTACTCCAATTTGCTTTTGTTTTAAGTGCTTGAATAATAAGTGATGATAAAAGAATAACGTCGCGGCACTGCGATATTATCACTGTGCCCAATATGTGCCGCCTGCGATTATAACAAGTTTGACTCAAATTTTCTCACAATGCTTAAGTCTAAGCGTGCACGATATTATGCAAAAAAAGATTATGCAAAAATGGACTCAAAGAACTCACTTGGGTGCGAGTGCGCGTAGCTCAATGAGTCCAGCATGACGCTTAGCAATGTTATCAATAAGTTTTTGGGTCACTTGCTCATAGCTTAAGGCTTCACCAGTTTGTTCATCTGACTCTTTTTGCATAGCCACAAAGTCGGATAACCGTAACATTTGCATCCCTGCATAGCCGCACGGATTAATCGCATTAAATGCGGACAAGTCACAATTTAAATTAAGCGCAATACCGTGATAGCTAAACCCATGTTTAATTTTGAAGCCTAACGATGCCATTTTTCCAAGCATAATTTTATCATC
This sequence comes from Psychrobacter sp. TWP2-1-2, assembly GCF_049896785.1. Taxonomy (NCBI): domain Bacteria; kingdom Pseudomonadati; phylum Pseudomonadota; class Gammaproteobacteria; order Moraxellales; family Moraxellaceae; genus Psychrobacter; species Psychrobacter sp. TWP2-1-2. The sequence goes on from NZ_JAFCVA010000004.1 coordinate 263,604, forward strand.
GACGGAGGTACTGTTGGCTGGTGCATCGGTATCGGTATTGTCACTGTCATCCGCTACAGATGTATCAGCATATAGATAAACACCGGGTGCGTCACGACGCGCATGGGCGCTGATGGCTGTTGTGTCTGATGAAGCAGGATTTTGCAAACAGTCATTGATAACGTCTTCGATTGCTTGCTCGGCATGCGAGACCAAGTTGCGCACACTCCAGCCCAAGCTATTCAAATCGAACAACCAATAAATAACCAGCTGGCCGTGACCATGCCATGTCACTTGACCGCCGCGATCCGTTTTTATAATAGGCGTATTGGTACGTTGCAAGATGTGCTCTTCTTTACCTGCTTGCCCTAAAGTATAGACATCATTGTGATCGACAATCCATAACTCGTCAGGTGTGCGCAGTCCTTGCTGTTTTTTTAAGTCAATACGCGCAAGTGTACGTGCTAGCATCGCATCGAGAGTGGGAACGTAATCAGCTGTTGTTAGAGATTTGCTGATCAGTGTGTCATTAAGCTGTTGCGTGGTGTTTTGCATGAGAGTCGCAGTCTTATTGTGGTCTGGTTCGAAGAGGTGTATCACTGATATCCAGTCGTGATATCGATAGTGAGTGTAGCAGTTTTTGCGATTGGTACCCAAGATTATCTCTGGTCACGCTGTAAAACTCAACAATCAAAACACTGATAAATGCCCTAACGGAGTAGCCATAATAAGCAAAATTTCTCAGTGCTTAATATGAAATTGCTAGCATTGTGATGCGTGTTTCTAGACACTTATTTCATATAGACGCAGGAGTCAACTTAATGTGCTGTTCATTGATTCGTTGATGCGCTACATTAAAGTGCAATGAATGGAATCGCATTACTTATGTTCAGGGGTTGCCATCAATGTGACCCGCTGATTAGGGCGTGTCCTCAATTCAATCGATTACTTTCTAAATGGGCTGAAAATGGCTAAATTTTGCCAAACATCGTCAAATAGCTTATTAATATCTCGATATTATTTGCGCTACTTTCCTTGTTTGACGGCAATTTATCTCATGTTTATCACCATTTTTAAAATGAGGACAAGCCCTAGAAATACAGAGTCTCTAACCCAATAGAGTATATTGACTCCAACGCAGATGACAAGGAAGATAAATGACAGATAATAATCAAAACATGAATGAGCAGACCTCAATCGACATGGATATGTTGCAGCAACCTGCGCCAAAATCGCCTAGTATTGCTAATACGGTTGATGAGATGCGAGCGCAATTTTCACGCTTACAAACACTCAGTCGCACGCAGCCAATCAATGACTGGGCCACTCGTGAAACCCAACTAGACAGTCTGGAAATTATGCTTAGCGATAACCAAGCCAGTTTCGCCAAAGCGATCAGTGCCGACTTTGGTTATCGTAGCGAATCAGAGACCCAGTTTGCCGAGTTGTTTCCTAGCTTTACTGGCATCAGTCATGCCAAAAAGCACGGTAAAAAATGGATGAAAGTTCAGCGGGCTTCTATTTCAGCGCTGTATATGCCAGCTCATAATGAAATCCAGCCTCAGCCATTGGGCGTGGTTGGTATCATGGTGCCTTGGAACTATCCACTATTTTTAGCAGTAGGACCGATGATTGATGCACTCACTGCTGGCAACAGAGTTATGATCAAGATGAGTGAAGCGGCACCGCAGTTCGCCCAAGCATTTGCCAGTGCGATTGCTCGTTATTTTTCACCAGACATGATTTGTGTCGTACTGGGTGAGGTAGACATTGCGGTTGCTTTTAGTGAGCTGCCTTTTGATCATCTGCTTTATACGGGCTCTACAGCTGTGGGCAAAAAAGTCATGGCGGCGGCGGCTCCTAACTTAACACCCGTCACGCTCGAGCTGGGTGGTAAATCACCGGTCGTCGTGTTAGAGGGCGCAAACTTAGAAAACGCTGTCAATCGTGTGATGATGGGCAAAACACTAAATGCGGGTCAGACCTGTATTGCCCCTGATTATGTACTGATTCAGCGCCAATATCATGAAGAGTTTATCCGTTTAGCAAAAGAGTGGATGGAAAAGCACTATCCAAATATTGAGACCAATCCAGATTACTCACGTATTATCAATGGCGAGCAATTTAAGCGTGTCAAAGGCTATCTAGATGCATTATCGAGCGATGGGATCCATAAGCTCACTGATGCTGAGTCTAATATCGAAACGCGTCTAATGCCGCCTGTCATCGTGAGTGAGCCTGCCCCTGATAGTGATGTGATGCAGGACGAGATTTTTGCGCCGATTTTGCCATTGATGCATTACGATACGCTTGATGATGCCATTCATTTTGTCAACGAGCGACCACGCCCACTGGCGCTATATGTTTTTGGTGATAACTATAACGCCCTAGAGAAAGTACGTAACAATACGGTCTCTGGCGGCCTATGTATTAATGAAGTGCTGATACATGTTGCCCAGCATGACTTACCGTTTGGCGGGGTTGGCGATTCAGGAACCGGTGCTTACCATGGTAAAGCGGGATTCGAGCGTCTTAGTCATATGAAACCAGTATTTGTACAATCCAAGTTGAATGGGTTGAATTTGTTGTTGCCACCTTATGGCGGGTTGTTTAAAAAAGCCATGGCAATGTTTTTAAAATAACAAATGCTAAAGCGAGCAAAGTTGACATAGCTTTCTTTCAAGCAAACAAAAATACTTAATCATTGTGAGTAATCATATAAGCAAAGTCAAAAAATAGCATCTATCTTAATAGGTGCTATTTTTTTGCATAAAAGTAAGCGATAAAAAATTAATGAGCATTTGTCATCTTGTCTATAAATCGCTACACTTTGTAGTGAGTCTAAACGATAGTAGTATTAGTTTTAGATGAAGACGTTGTCTAGTCTTCAACGACTGAATGAGCCATCAGCGACTGAATGAGTCATAAGTAGTACACGCTTGGCGTAAAGCAATAATGTTATTGACTTGGGCGTTCATTTCCATAATAAAAATTATAAATAGGATACCTTATGCGCCAATGGATTGCGTTAAGTTTACTATGCATGAGCGTGTTGTTACTGCCAGTATCGGCATCAGCAGCTTGTGATGCACCAATCAAATTTGGCGCTCTGACATGGGAGAGCGGTCAATTTATCTCTGGGGTGCTTAAGTACATCGCTGAAGATGGCTATGATTGTACAATTGAAGAGGTGCCGGGTGCTGGTCCTGCACTCGAAACGGCATTGTCACAAAACGACATTCAAGTGATTGGCGAGCAGTGGGTTGGACGCTCGCCAATTATGGAACAAGCCATCGAGCAGAATAAAGTGGCAGTCATCGGTAATACGCTCAAAGGCGGTGCAACTCAAGGTTGGTATGTACCCAAATATGTATTAGAAGAAAACCCAGGTCTACGCAGTTATAAAGATTTGCCTAAATATGCTGAGCTGTTTAAAGATCCTGAAGACCCTAGCAAATCACGCTTTATGAATTGTCCGTCTGGTTGGACGTGTGAGATTTTCAATACTCGCTTGCTGAAGAATACAGGTTTAGATAGTATTTTTAACAATGCCCACCCCGGAACTGGCGCGGCTCTCGATGCCGAGATTGCTTCCGCGTTTGAGCAACATAAGCCACTACTGTTTTATTACTGGCAGCCTACGGGCTTGATGGCAAAATATGACTTTGCTCCTCTGGCGTTTCCTGCTCATAAAGATGCCTGTTGGCAAGACTTATTACGAGCGGATGGCACCGCCGATTGTGTGTCTGGATTCCCTGTCTCACCTTTAGGTATCGCAGTATCTACCCCCTTCATTGAATCCAATCCAGAGCTTGCTGATGTCTTTAAAAAAGTTCAGTTTAGCTCCGATGAGCTCAATGGTGCTATCTTGGAGATGAGTGAAAATAAACGTAGTGGCGATGAGCAAGCACTAGCATTTTTGCGTAAATATCCGAGCGTCTGGCAAGCATGGTTGTCTGATGAAGCAGCCAGTAACCTTGCGGCTAAGCTAGGCATCAGCTTAACGGGCGAGGCTATCACTGCGGATGCAACCGTCTCTAGCACTAATCGATCGACCTCATTATCGAGCTTTCCTTCATGGTCGCTTGAAACCCCGCTTAATAACACATTGGCAAGCGTTGTCCAAGATTATGGCGATGTGTTTCGTACCGTCAGTACTATGGCTTTAACCTATCTATTGCTACCGATTGAGCGTCTATTAACCACTATGCCGCCTTGGCTCATCATTGCGCTTGTGAGCGTATTGGCATGGTTTGGCGTCCGTAAAATCTGGTTTGCACTGGCATGTGGCGCCGGACTGTTTCTCATTGGCGCATTTGGATTATGGGGCGCATTGATTGATACCTTGGCACTGCTCATCGTATCAGTGTTGGTGACCGTCGTGATTGGTATTCCTATTGGCATTGCTATGTCGGGCAGTAAAATTCTTCGCAAGGTTGTGACGCCGATACTGGATGTGATGCAGACCATGCCAAGTTTTGTCTATTTGATACCCGTATTGATGCTATTTGGGATTGGCAAAGTGCCTGCGCTATTTGCCACTATTATTTATGCCTTGCCGCCACTGATTCGGCTGACGACATTGGGGATTACCCAAGTCAATCACGAGATGGTCGAAGCAGGGCGCTCGTTCGGTAGCACACACTTGCAGCTGCTCATTTGGATTAAATTGCCGCAAGCATTACCCAGTATTATGGCGGGCGTGAATCAAGCAGTGATGATGTCGCTCTCTATGGTGGTGCTCGCGTCTATGATTGGCGCACCGGGGCTTGGCGAAGATGTGTTGCAATCGATTCAAACGCTTAATATCGGTCAGGGCTTGCAAGCAGGCACGGCGATTGTCATCGTTGCCATTATCATTGACCGTATCACCCAAGCGTTCGGTCAAGGCAAGCGTGCTCGGCAAAAAACCATCGATGCTGGCAGGCATCCCATTGGTTAATTATCAATGCCATGGTCGAATGTTCAACACGCCCTAATCATAATGATAACTAGAAAAATAAAAATGAGAGCCATCATGAATCATATTCAATTGGAAAATATCAGCAAGATTTATAATGCCAATAGCTCGCAAGCAAAGTCTGCATTGGCATTACTAGGACAAGGTATGGATAGTATTCAGGTAAAGGAACAAACAGGCTATTCGGTCGGGCTTTATGACATCAATTTAAGCGTTAAAGCAGGTGAGCTGCATTGTATTATGGGCTTGTCAGGTTCAGGAAAATCAACCTTGATACGCCATATCAATCGTTTGATTGACCCAACCAGCGGTAAAATATGGGTTGATACTTCTATTAATGCTAAGCCGTCTACTATTACTAAGCCCTCGACTAATGCTAAACCCTCTGCTGATTTATTAGAAAATGGAAAATCATCATCTGCTATTAATATTTTAGAGCTAAATGATAAAGCGCTACAGCATTATCGCCAGCAGACACTCAGTATGGTTTTTCAGCATTTTGGTTTGGTGCCACATATGACGGTGCTGCAAAACGTCGCTTACGGCTTGCGAGTGCGAAAAATGAGTATCAAAGAACGCCACGAGGTTGCTCGGCATTGGCTCAATGAAGTTGGGCTAGCAAATTTGGAGAAAAGTTACCCTGATGAGCTGTCAGGAGGGATGCAGCAGCGTGTCGGGCTGGCGCGTGCCTTAGCAACCGATAATCCGATATTGCTGATGGACGAGGCTTTCTCTGCCCTTGATCCCCTCATTCGTGCCCAATTACAAGACCAACTACTTGAGCTACAAGCACGGCTAAATAAAACCATCGTCTTTATCACTCATGATATCGATGAAGCGATTAAGGTCGGTCAGCGGATTAGTATTTTAAATGGTGGGCGTTTGGTACAAACGGATACACCCAGTGAATTGCGCCACAACCCAGCTGATGAGTATGTGGCTCAGTTTATGGGTGCTAAAATTTAATTTAAAAATAACACGACGTTGTTTTATAAAATGCTGTTTTATAAATGGCACCTGCAAAATGATAGATTTCTGTCTATATCATTATTCTTACACTGTTGTTAAAAAAGTGTAGCAACCCATTAGTTACTATTAAAGTAAACTCCATCATCGATGTATACTATTAAGATACTCTAATAGTGTATTAGCTTTGCTAAAATCTTGATTTATCCACTCTCATTGATCACGTAAGAAGACCATGAGCGAGCATAAAAACTCAGTTTATGATCGTAAGACTTCGTAAAAAGGACCTCGCATGCCGCATAAGAAAATTCGCCATAATGATCGTAGTCATACTAATAAATTAGCGACAGACTCACCACGTGATTCATCACGTTGGCTAAAGAATGTCAGTGCCGTTGGTGTCACGACAGTACTGAGTGCTGGTATATTGGTCGCTTGTGGACAAATGAGTAGTGCGGAGAGCAATGCAAGTAGCACGACTAAATCAGCCAAGCAAAACAGTGGAGTAACTAGCTCACGTGATATGTTGCCCTCCGATATGCTTGGGCAAATGCAAGCACTGCCGCAATTGACAAAAGGCTTAGGTGACACGGGCACAGCAGTCATTGATCCTAATAAACCGACATTGATTAAATTTTGGGCAAGCTGGTGCCCATTATGCTTGGGCACGTTGGCAGAAACCGAAGAATGGCGTACCGATCCCAAGTTCGCTGATTTAAATGTCGTGACTGTTGTCAGTCCTGGTCATCTAAACGAAAAAGCTGATGGCGATTTTAGCACTTGGTATGCAGGCGTCCAAGCAGACTATCCAAAGCTACCAGTATTGTCTGACGCTTCAGGCGAGCTGATTAATAAGCTTGGCGTGCAAGTTTATCCAAGCTGGGCGATACTCGATAAAAGCGGCAACTTGGTGCATTTGGTGAAAGGCAATATATCGGCAGAGCAAGCCTATGCTCTCGCTGAAAATGCCAATAATGATTTTGCTGAGCTTAAAGCAGGGAGTGCTAAACCAGCAAACGCGCAAACCTTGGACAACAACAATAAAATTGAAACTATCAAACAAAAAGAGGGCGTTTATTATAACGATAAAGGCAAAGCGATTAATACACGCTCAATCTACTTGGCGGGTGGCTGCTTCTGGGGCGTAGAAGCTTATATGGAGCGCGTCGAGGGTGTGGTCGACGCTGTATCAGGCTATGCCAACGGCGATACCGCCAATCCAAGCTACGAGCAAGTGATTCGTGGCTCAGGTCATGCCGAAGCTGTCAAAGTCACTTACGATGCGGATAAAACAGATCTTGATACTATCTTAAAATACTACTTCCGCGTGATTGATCCAACCAGCCTCAACAAACAAGGCAATGATCGCGGTGTGCAGTACCGCTCAGGCGTTTATTACACCGATAAAGAAGATAAAGCAGTGATTGATGCTGCTCTCAAACGTGTGCAAAGCCAGTATAAACAAAAAATTGTGGTAGAAAATGAGCCGCTAGACAATTTCTACTTAGCTGAAATGTACCATCAGGATTATCTGGCAAAAAACCCAAATGGCTATTGTCACGTTGATTTAAGCCTTGCCGATGATAAACCAGAAGGCACTGCGCGTACCAAGCTTGCACCTGCAAGTACCGTTGCTGAGACTTTAGACCCTAAGCGTTATGCAGGATTTGATAAAGGCGCGCTCAAAAACACCTTGACCAAAGCACAATACAATATCACGCAAGATGCCGGTACTGAGCGCGCCTTTAGCCATGAATATGATAATTTATTTGCGCCGGGTATCTATGTCGACGTGGTGAGCGGTGAACCTTTATTTTTATCAACCGATAAGTACCAGTCTGGCTGTGGTTGGCCAAGCTTTACTAAGCCGATTGATATGCAAGTCATTACTCAGCATGAAGACACCGCTTTTAATATGGTACGCACTGAAGTTCGCTCGCGAGTAGCAGACTCACATCTGGGTCATGTATTCCCTGATGGGCCAAAAGATCGTGGCGGGCTGCGCTATTGTATCAATGGCGGTGCGCTACAGTTCATTCCAGTCGATGTGATGCCGCAGTCAGGCTATGCGCCATTAGTGAAGTTGGTTAAGCCTGCAAAACCTTAACTATTAATACTGATAATCGACTTTATATAGAGACGTTAAGATAATTCTTAGCGTTTTTTTTATGACTGATGCCTTGAGCATAATTACTATCACAGCATTATGGTTCGTTTTATTATCGTTGTATTTTTGCTGTTATAGCCGTTGAGTTATGAAAAACCAACCAAACTTCGTTATACTCAAAAGCTGAGCGTTTTCTATTATTAATACTTTTATCATCTAGCGCCGTAAAACCACGTCCTTCTAGGGCGTGGATATCAGGCGTCAACCGTTGTCACCTAAGATTGAACATACCTTGATAACCAAATACATTGAGATCATAATTACCCCA